>NZ_JBYTAH010000008.1:0-139999 GCF_058787975.1 Cupriavidus sp. FW305-26 | reverse complement strand
CTCCCTCTCCCGCTTGCGGGACCCGCAAGCGGGAGAGGGAGCACTCACGCAGCGTGCCCAAGCACCAGGCACGCGCGCAGCCTCAGCCGGCCGACACCTCGATCCGCCGCGGCCTCGCTTCTTCCCTGCGCGGGATCGTAAGCTTCAGCACGCCGTCCTGCAGGTTGGCTTCGATACGCGAAGCGTCGAGATCCGGGCTGAGCGTAAATGTACGCGCATAGCGAGGCTGCCGAATCTCGGCAAGCTGCACGCGCAGGCTCGCGGGCGTCGGCACGACGGCTTCGCCTTCGATGCGCAGGCTGCTGTCGTGCACGTTGACCTCAAGGTTCTCGCGCGGCACGCCGGGCAAATCCGCCCACAGCGTGACCCCGGCGGGAGTCTCGTAGATATCGACCGCGGGCACCAGCGTCATGGCCTGGGTTTCCGCGCGGCGTTGCGCGACAGCGCCCTGGTCACCCTGGCCGCTTGTGTTCTGGTCGCGCTGGACGACCTGGTTCGAATCGCTCATGGCTTTCTCCTCACGTTAGCTGACGGTGATCGCGCGCGGACGCGACGCTTCGCGCTTGCCTACGCTGATCGACAGGCAGCCGTTGGTATAGCGTGCCTGCACCTTGTCGGGATCAGCCGACTGCGGCAATTCGATCACGCGGCGGAAGCTGCCGAAGAAGCGCTCCTGCGCATAGGGCCGCACCTCGGCTGCGCCTTCCGGCTGCACCTGGGCACGCTCGCCGCTGATGGTCAGCAGGCCCTTGTCGATCGATACCTCGAGCTGGTCCGTCTTGATGCCGGGTGCGAATACCACGATCTCGATCGAGTCATCGGTCGTGCCGATATTCAGCGGAGGGAACCCCCCGAAACGCCCGGAGCGCAGGCTGGTTGGAAACCCGCCGAAGAGATTCGCCATCTGCCGTTGCATCCGGTCGAATTCACTGAACGGGTCGGTCCCGAAAAAGAAGTCACTCATGGTTAGATCCTCCTTCTATGCAGCGGGGAGGCGCAGGACCCTGATGTAGTGCACCTGGTCTCCTGCCAGGCCGCTGCAAACCAACGGAAAACACGCAGTGCCGCGTTGCCGCGACGACTGGGCAATCCATAATTAGTGCTGTCCCGCGCGGATTTCAAGGGGGGCGGATAGCGGGAAAATCGGACGCTGGCAGGTATCGGCCGCGTCACAGCCATCGGCCCGGGATTTCAGGCGCCAGCGCGGTCGAAGCCGGCCTTGCGCGCCAGCACGATCGCCTGCGCGCGGTTTTCCACTTCCAGCTTGGCGAAGATGCTGGTGATGTGGTTGCGCACGGTCTTCTCGCACAGGTCCAGGTGCGCGGCGATCTGGGCGTTGTCGCGGCCCTGCGCGATCAGTTCGACGATATCGCGCTCGCGCCGGGTCAGTGCACTGAAGGCGGGATCTCGCACCGGTTCCGTGGCCGGCAGGAAGGCGCGCACCTCGTCCAGCCAGCGCAGCCATGCGGGCTCGGTTTCCAGCAACAGGTGGTTGCCGCTTTCCAGCGGCACGAAGCGCGCGCCGGGAATCTCGCTGGCGATCAGGCGTCCTTCGTCGAACGGCACACGCGCATCGCGCACCGCGTGCAGCACCAGTGTCGGGCACGATACCCGCGGCAGCAGCTTCACCACGTCGATCTCATTGAAGACGCGCATGAAGCGTGCGGCATTCAGCGGCGAGGTAGAGACCCGCTCAAGCTCGTTGAACCATGCATGCTGCTCGGCCGTGCCGCCGGGGATGAACTGGGTGGTAAAGAACTGGCGGAAGGCCGGATTCTCCTGGCCCCAGCCAAGCTCTGCGAGCTTGTTCATCAGCTCGGCCTCTTCCAGCAGGCGCTGGCTCAGGTTGTCGCGCTTCAGGCGCCCGCGCGCGTAACCGCCGTGCAGCACCAGGTGGCTGACACGTTCGGGATGCGCGACCGCGTAGGCGACGGCAATCGATGCGCCCTGCGAGATACCGAGCAGCGGAAAATGGTTGACCCCGGTGGCGTCGACGATGGTCTCCAGGTCGCGCAGCCAGGCATCGAAGGACAGGTCCTCGATCTCCCGGTCAGAGAGCCCGCAGCCGCGTTCGTCATAGCGGATCAGCGTATGCGTGGCGGACAGCGCCGTGATCATGTGGCTCCACACCGGGCTGCCCACGTCGAACTCCAGGTGGCTCATCCAGTTGGCCGCCTTGACCAGCGGTGCACCGCAGCCCGTGATGGCGTACGCAAGGCGAACGCCATCACGGCTGGTGCACAGGCGGAGCTGCTGCTTGAACATCGGCATGTCGGGGCCGCGCGGCACTGGGACGGCCGGCCGGCAGCCGCGGGCCGCGGCCGCCATGCGGGCGCACCGCGTGACTTCCCTAGCTTAGGCAAAGGATGGGCGGCGCAAAAGCGCCGTCGATCGCTCAGGACAGGCATTCCCCGCTGCCGCGTGCATCGCTGCGCGCGCCGTCGCTGAAACCATCGCGGGAACTGGTTCGCGCCCCCTCGGTAAAGGTATCAAAGCGTCCCATGCGCGCGCCATCCATGTAAGGATCAGGCTTGCGCATCGCATCCCGGTTCGGATCAAAGCCACGGACCACGCACACTGACATGCTGCCGCGCGCCACCACGGGCCGCATCGCGGCCTCGGCGGCAGGACTGCGCGCGCCCTCCGTGAAGGCGTCGCGCTGCGCGTTGTGGCGCGGCGCGGCAGCGGCCAGTGCTTCGCCATAGGCACCCGCATGGGCGGCATGACTGAAGCCGGCGGCGAGTGCGGCAGTGGCAAGCAGGGTCTTGGCAAGATTCTTATGCATTGCTATCTCCAACAGGGATGCCGGCGGCATTGCCGCGACGGCACTCCTCATGCAGGCGATCGGCTACGAAACGGCACGGGCCGCACGGGATCGCCTCGACCGTGCCAGCCGTTGCCTGGCGCAAGCCGCTGCCATCCCATCATGGGGCTGCGGCGCAGCGCCTGACTCCTGTATCAGTGGTATGCGGATGCGGGGAAGCGGCCGCCGTGCCTCAGTGCAGCCATGCGAGCATCGCGAACAGCGGTGCCAGCGACGGCAGCAGCCGCGCCGGACTGTGCCCGAGTGCCGCCAGGCACGCCGACCCGCGGTCGGCGGCCAGCAGCACCGCGGCGTGCCAGGCAACCGGATCCGTTGCCTGGCGTCCGCGCAGGGAGCGCGCCAGCGACAACGCGCGTCCCAGCTCGCGCGCCGGCGTGCCGTGATCGTGATTCAGCTCACGCAGTGAGGCGAGGCACGATTCCCAGTTCGCATGTGAATGACAGAGGACGTAGAGCAGCAGGAGCGCCGGCAGCAGCGATGGCAGCCACGGCGGCAACGCCCGTCGCAGCCGACGGATGCGACGGGTACCGTCGGCATGCCGGCTGGACTGGCGAGACCACTGCTGCAACGCGCACATGGCACAGGCTCCTTCTGGAAGGGACCGCCATGAAGGCGGTCAGTGACAAGCTGAGGGTTGCATTGTGTGGCGAGGGGCGGTGCGTACGCATGAGGCCGGTGTCCCGGGTCAGCGTCAGCAATGCGCGACTTCCCGGGACAAGCGCCCCGAGGGACGGGCTGCGGGTGGCGCATGGCAGGCAGGCGGCGCAAGCCGGGCAAAAGCAAAACCCCCGGATCGCCTGGCGGCGTGTCCGGGGGTCGCTGAGGCTCGACGGGAGCGGGCGCCGGGGCCCGCGCGTTCAGATCTCGACCTTGGTGCCCAGCTCCACCACCCGGTTGGCCGGGATCTGGAAGAAGTCCGACGGCTTGGCGCCGTTCTGGTGCATCCAGGCGAACAGGCTCTCGCGCCACATCGGCATGCCCGGCAGCTTGGACGGAATCACCGATTCGCGCGCGATGAAGAATGAGGTCTCCATCAGCTCGAAGTGCATGCCAAGCTTGCGGTCGGCCAGGTCCAGCACCCTCTGCACATCGGGCGTTTCCTTGAAGCCGTATTCGGACTTCAGGATAAAGACGCCGCCGCCAACGTCCTTGCAGCTCAGGCGATGGTCGTCGTCAACGTAGGGGATGTCGCGCGTGACGAAGGTCAGGAACACCACGCGCTCATGCAGCACGCGGTTGTGCTTCAGGTTATGCAGCAGCGACACCGGCACGGACTCGGTATTGCCGGTCAGGAACACCGCGGTGCCCTCAACCCGGTGCGGCGGATGCGCCAGCAGCCCGGCGATAAAGGGCTCGAGCGGGATGCCGTCTTCCAGGCTGCGCGCGCGCAGCAGCTTGCGGCCGCTGTACCAGGTCATCAGCAGGAAGAACGCGGCGCTGCCCAGCAGCAACGGGAACCAGCCGCCTTCGGCAACCTTGAGCAGGTTGGCGGCAAAGAACGACAGGTCCACCACGATGAAGGCCAGCCCGACCACGGCAACCAGCGCGGGGTTCCACTTCCAGACGCTGCGCATGCACACCGCGGCCAGGATGGTGGTGATGACCATGGTGGTGGTCACGGCGATGCCGTAGGCAGCGGCCAGGTTCTCTGACTTCTTGAACGAGATCACCACGCCGATCACCAGCACCAGCAGCAGCCAGTTGATCACCGGCAGGTAGATCTGGCCGATCTCTGCGGCCGAGGTGTAGCGCACGCGCATGCGCGGCAGGAAGCCCAGCTGGATCGCCTGGCTGGTCAGCGAGAACGCGCCGGAGATCACCGCCTGCGAGGCGATCACGGTGGCGCAGGTGGCCAGCAGCACCATCGGAATCTGCAGCGGCTCAGGCACCATCAGGTAGAACGGGTTCTCGGCACCGGCCGGGTTGTGCAGCAGCATCGCGCCCTGGCCGAAGTAGTTCAGCATCAGGCAGGGCATCACCAGCACGAACCAGCCGATGCGGATCGGGCGCGCGCCGAAGTGACCCATGTCGACGTACAGCGCCTCGGCGCCGGTCAGCACCAGGAATACCGAGCCCAGCACGATAAAGGCCTGCAGCGCGTGCTCCACCAGGAAGGTGATGGCGTAGTACGGGTTGATCGCCTTCAGGATCTCCGGCGCCTGCACCAGGTGGAAGATCCCCAGCGCCCCCAGCGCCAGGAACCAGGCGGTCATGATCGGCCCGAACAGCTTGCCCACGGTGGCAGTGCCATGGCGCTGGATCAGGAACAGCGCCGCCAGGATCACCAGCGTGATCGGTATCACGAACTGCGACAGCTGCGGCGCGGCGATCTCCAGCCCTTCCACCGCCGACAGCACCGAGATCGCCGGCGTGATGACCGCGTCGCCGTAGAACATGCAGGCGCCGAAGATGCCCAGCATCATCAGCACCCTGGCCCTGCCCGAGCGTGGCGCCACGGTGCGCAGCACCAGCGCCATCAGCGCCAGCACGCCGCCTTCGCCGTCGTTGTCGGCCCGCATCACGAAGACCACGTACTTGATCGAGACCACGATGATCATGGCCCAGAACAGCATCGAGATGACGCCCAGCACGGCCTCCGGGCTGAACATGATGCCGTGCTCCTTGCTGAAGCACTCCTTGAGGGCATACAGCGGGCTGGTGCCGATGTCGCCGAAGACGACGCCTACCGCGCCGAGCACCAGGGCGCGCGTGCTCGGGCTCTCGACAAAATAATGGCTGGTTGTGGATTGGGTCATGAAATTGGGTCTGCTCGACCAGGTCGCCGGCAGGTTTGTTGGCTCTGCCGCGGCCCGGTCCCATCCAGCGCAACAGCTTGCTGCGCCCGTTTCCGGTTCTGCTTGCGGTTCTTATTGCATTGCACAAACGCGCGCAATTCTAGATGAACTGTCGACTATCGACCACTGCGGCAAACAGGGATGCCGCTTTCGTGACTTCGCAAGGATGGGAGGGAAGCGGCGGATGGTCAAGCCCTGGAAGAGCAAAACAGAGTGTCCTTGCGCCCGCAAGCGGCGTTGCGGCAGGACAACATGAGCGCCTTATGCGGCGCTTTTCATCTCAAACGCCCAGGTAGCGGTCCAGGGCTTCGGGCTTGCCGGCAAGGTCCGACGCGGGGCCGGCCATCACCACCCGGCCCTTCTCCAGCACCACGGCACGGTCGGCATGCGCCAGCACCGAGCGGAAATTGCGGTCGACCACAACCGAGGCGATGCCGGTGCCACGCACGGTGGCGATGACCTCCCAGATCTCGCGCACGATGCGCGGGGCCAGCCCTTCGGTGGCCTCGTCCAGCACCAGGCAGTCGGGATTGGTCATCAGCGCGCGGCCGATGGACAGCATCTGCTGTTCGCCGCCGGACAGCTGCTGGCCGCCATGGGACAGGCGTTCCTTGAGCCGCGGGAACAGGTCGAGCACGCGCGCCTCGTCCCAGTCGTTGCGGCCACTGCAGCCCTTGCGCGCGGCCATCAGCAGGTTTTCGCGCACCGACAGGCTGGGGAAGATGCCGCGGCCCTCCGGCACGTAGGCCACGCCCAGGCGCGCCACCTCGAACGGCTGCGCGCGCGAGACGTCGCGGCCGGCCACGCGGATCTGCCCCTGGCGCTGGCGCACATGTCCCAGCAGCGTGCGCAGCAGCGTGCTCTTGCCCATGCCGTTGCGGCCCAGCAGCCCGACCGTTTCGCCCACGCCCACGGTAAAGTCGACGTCGCGCAGCACGTGGCTTGAGCCATACCAGGCGTTGATGCCGGTGGCCTCGATCATCGGTGAATTGATCGGTGCGTTCATGCGGCCTCGCTCTCTTCCTCGCCCAGGTAGGCGACCTGGACTTCGTGGTTGGTCCGGATCGCCTCGGGGCTGCCCGTGGCAATCACGGCGCCGTTGACCATCACGGTGATGCGGTCGGCAACCGAGAACACCGCGTCCATGTCATGCTCGACCAGCAGGATGGCGTGGCCCTCGCGCAGGCCGCGCAGCAGCGCCAGCATCCGCGCCGACTCTTCCGCGCCCATGCCGGCCAGCGGCTCGTCCAGCAGCAGCGCGACCGGCTGCGTGGCCAGGCACATTGCCACCTCCAGCTGCCGCTTCTGGCCATGGGCCAGGTCGCTGGCAAGCCGGTCCGCCAGCGGCGCCAGGCCGGCCCGCTCCAGCGCCTCGTCGGCCAGCGTGGCGCTGGTGCGGCAGCCCTGGGCGCTTTCCCACAGCCGCCACGCCCGCTGCGCGCGCGATTGCGCGGCCAGCCGGCAGTTTTCGCGCACCGTCAGCGGCAGGAAGATATTGTTGCGCTGGTAGCTGCGCCCCACCCCATGGCGCGCCAGCCGCGGCTGCGACCAGCCGGTCACGTCCTCGCCCTTCAGGTACAGGCGGCCGGACGACGGCGCCAATTCGCCGGACAACATATTGATCAGCGTGGACTTGCCCGCGCCGTTGGTGCCGATCACGGCATGGATCTCATGCAGTGACAGCGACAGGTCGACGCCCGCCACGGCGGTCAGGCCGCCGAAGCGCCGGGTCAGTTGCTGCGCCTGCAGGATCGGCGTTCCTTGCGATATCATGCGGCCTCCGTATTGCGGCGTCCTTCGCTGCGGCTGTCCGCAGTGACCGCGGCCTCATCCGTGCCGGTGCCGGCATCGCCATTGCGGCGCCCGCGGCGGCCGTGCCGCAACACCGACGGCAGGCTGACCAGCCCGCGCGGCAGCAGCGCCACGGCGACGATGATGAAGCCGCCCATCAGCAGCTGCCAGTGCTTGGTCAGCGTACTGAACCACTCGGCCAGCAGCACGAACGAGAACGCGCCCAGCACCGCGCCGGCCAGGCTGCCCACGCCGCCCAGGATCACCATCAGCATGGCGTTGCCGGACTGGTGCCACGACGCGATCTCCGGATTGACGAAGCCAAACTGGATCGCGTACAGAAACCCAGCCAGTCCCGCCAGCATCCCGCCCGCGATAAAGGCGCCAAGCTGGTAGCGGTAAGTGGCATAGCCCGCCGCGCGCATGCGCTGTTCGTTGTGGCGGATGCCGACCAGCGCGTGCCCGAAGCGCGAGCGCAGCACCAGCGCCAGCACCGCCACCGTCAGCACCAGCCCGAGCCATACCAGCCAGTAGAAATGCGTGGGATCGTTGACCGTCAGCAGGTGCTCGCCGGGCACCGGGAATTCCGGCCGGAAGTAGATATAGGTGCCATCGCTGCCGCCCGCGATGTTGGTGTCGTGGAAGACGAAATACACCATCTGCGCGAACGCCAGCGTCACCATGATGAAATACACGCCGCGGGTGCGCAGCACCAGCGCCCCCACCACCAGCGCCAGCAGCGCCGATGCCGTCAGCGCACCAGCCAGCAGCAGCCAGCCGTTGCCCGGGCCGGCCTGCGGCGCCAGGATTGCGGTGGCATACGCCGCCATGGCGAAGTACGCGGCATGGCCCAGGCTGACCAGCCCGGTGTAGCCGATCAGCAGCTGCAGCGACAGCGCGAAGATCGCCATGATCATCACCTTGCTGAGCAGCTCGATGTAGAACTTGTTGCTGTCCGCGGTCAGCAGCAGCGGCAGTGCCGCCAGCACCGCGAACGCCGCCAGCCAGCCCAGCCCGGTGGCCAGCGTGGCGTTGCGCGAGGAGTGCCGGCGCGCCGGCAATGTCGTCGGAGTCATGTCATCCTGCCTTGAACAGTCCCTGCGGCTTCCACAGCAGGATCACCGCCATCAGCAGGTAGATCAGCACGCCGGCCGCCTCCTGCCAGAACACCTTGCCGAAGGTATCGACGAAGCCCAGCAGCAGCGACGCCACCAGCGCGCCCTTGACCGAGCCGATGCCGCCGATCACCACCACCACGAAGCAGACGATCAGCACCTGCGCCCCCATGCCCGGATAGACCGACGACACCGGCGCGGCGATCATGCCGGCCAGCACCGCCAGCGCCACGCCCAGCGCGAACACGAAGCGGTACAGCACCGTGATGTTGATGCCCAGCGACTGCACCATCTCGCGGTTGGTGGCGCCGGCGCGGATCATCATGCCCAGCCGGGTGCGCCGGATCACGTAGTACATCGCCAGCGCCACCACCAGGCATACCGCGGAGATAAAGAGGCGGTACACCGGATAAGTCATGTCGTTGCCGATCGCCAACGCGCCGTCCAGCAGCGCAGGCACCTGCACGCCGTGCACGTCATCGCCGACCAGGATGCTGCGCAACTCCTCGAACACCAGGATCAGCCCGTAGGTCATCAGCACCTGCTGCAGGTGGTCGCGTTCATACAGGTAGCTGAAGAAGGCCCATTCCAGCACGTAGCCGAATGCCACCGCCAGCACGATGCCGAGCGGGATGGCGATAAACAGGTTGCCGGTCAGGCCGGCAAGCGTGAAGGCCAGGTAGGCGCCCAGCATGTAGAAGCTGCCGTGGGCGAGATTGATCACGCCCATGATGCCGAAGATCAGCGTCAGGCCGCTGGCCACCAGGAACAGCAGCAGGCCGTACTGGACGCTGTTCAGGCACTGGATCAGGAAGGAGACGATATCCATGCGGGGTAATGCATCAAATTACCTACAGCGCCACACATGCCGGTGGCAGGATGGCCTTACAGCCGGCAACCGCGCGCAGGATCAGCCAGCGCCTTCACCGCCACCGAGCTGACCTTGTTCTCGCGTCCGTCGACCTTGCGCAGGTAGAAGTCCTGCACCGGGTTATGCGCCTTGGACAGCGTGAAGGCGCCGCGCGGGCTGTCGATCCTGGCGGCGCCCATGGCCTTGTACAGGTCGGCCTTGCGCGTCATGTCGCCCTTCACCGCCGTGGCGCCAGCCGCCAGCAGCTGGGCGGCATCGTAGCCCTGCACTGCGTACACGTCTGGCTGCAGCTTGTAGGTCTTGGCGTAGTCCAGGCGGAAATTCTTGTCGCGCGGGTTGGTCAGGCCATCGGCGTAATGCAGCGTGGTTTCCAGGCCCTGCGCGGCAGTGCCCTGTGCTTCGAGCGTGCCGTCGGTCAGGAAGCCCGAGCCGTACAGCGGGATCTTGTCCTTGAGCCCGGCCGCCGCCCAATCCTTGACGAACTTGACCGCGCCGCCGCCGGCAAAGAACACGAACACGGCGTCAGGCTTGAGCGACGCCACTTCGGTGATCAGCGCCTGGAACTCGACATTGGGGAACGGCAGGTTCAGTTCCTTCACCACCTTGCCGCCCTTGGCCTCGAACGCCTCCTTGAAGCCCTTCACCGACTGTTCGCCTGCGGCGTACTTCCAGGTCAGCGTCACCACCTTCTTCAGGCCGCGCTCGCCCAGCACCTGGCCCATGGCGTAACCCGGCTGCCAGTTCGAGAACGAAGTGCGGAAGATATTGGGGCCGCACAGCGGACCGGTGGCCTCGTCCACGCCGGCATTAGGAATGATCAGCAGCGTGTTGTTCTCCTTGGCCACCTTGACGATGCCCATCTGCACGCCCGAATGCACCGTGCCGACCACCACGTCGACCTGGTCGCGCTTGACCAGCTTGGTGGCGTTCTCCGGCGCCTTGGCCGGATCGGATTCATCGTCGACCTTGAAGTACTCGATGTCGCGTCCGCCGAGCTTGCCGCCCTGCTGCTGCACGTACATGCGGAAGCCGTTTTCGATGGCCGTACCCAGGGCCGCGTAGGTGCCGGTGTACGGCAGCATGAAGCCGACCTTGATCTTGCCCCCCGGCGCAGCGGGTGCGGGGGCCGCCGGCTGCGCGGACGCGCCGGCCATGGCAAAGACGGTGGCGACGGCAAGGCAGGCAGGCGCAAGCCTGCGCGAGGTGAAGCGACGCATGGTGTCTCCTGGTGGTCAAGCCGGTGGCTCGCTGGACCGTTGCCGGTCACCCCTGCCCTTGCCGTGTCCCGCGCCGGCGCATGCACCGTGAGGACCCTTCGCAACAGGCGGGAAGCCGAATTATTTTAGGTTTGAAGTATATGCGTTTATATGCCGAACCGCGGCCAACGTCAACGGATCTTTTTGGTCGCGATGTGGCGAATGTCCACATCGCGCGAGTTTAAGCAAGGTGGTCTGGGGGGCATATCGATGGATACCCTCGATCTGCGCCATGGTGCCGTATTCGTCGTCCTCGCCCTGCACCGCCAGTACCGGGCAGCGCAGCCCGGACAGCAGCGGACGCAGGTCCCACTGGCGGAATTCGGGGTCGAGCCAGATATCGTTCCAGCCCCAGAAGGCCGAATCGACGTCGTCATGATGGCGCGCCAGCCGCTGGCGCAAGTCGGTTTCCAGGTAAGCCTGGCGCGTGCCCGCGATGCTGCGCACCGACAGGTCTTCCACCACGATATGCGGCGCCAGCACGGTGATGCCGGCAACCGCCTGCGGAAAGCTGGCGGCGTGGATCAGCGCGATCGAGCCGCCGTCGCTGTGGCCCAGCAGCCAGGGCATGCCATGCGCGCGGCCGGGACCGACGTCGAGTGCGTCGAACAATGCGGGCATCGCCTCGCGTGCCTGGCGATGCATGAAGTCGGGACGCCATTTTTCCTCGTGCGGCCGCGGCGTCGAACGTCCGTAGCCATAGCGCGAGAACACCAGGCCGCGATAGTCGCCGGCTTCGCAAAATTCGCGCGGAAAATCGCGCCACATGCTGACCGAGCCCAGCCCCTCATGCAGGAACACCACCAGCGGGCGCCGCGCGCGTTCAGGCCGCAGCCACTGGTACTCGATCCGGATACGGCGGTTGTCGAAGGGAATTTCCACCAGGCTGCTTTGCATTGGCACGTTGTTGTCTTGCATCGGTTCAGAAGGAATGTCCAGAAGCTACGGGCGCTTCATTGCGCCGCCTCCCGCGCGGCTTGCTCGCGCTGGCGCAGGCGGAAGCGCTGGATCTTGCCGGTCGCGGTCTTGGGCAGTTCGGGCACGCATTCGATCTGGCGCGGGTACTTGTACGGCGCGAGGCGCGACTTGATAAAGGCCTGCAGTTCCGCCGCCATGCCGTCATGCCATTGCTGGCCGGGCCGCAGCACGACAAAGGCCTTGGGCTTGACCAGTTCGTCGGCATCCGTGACGCCGATCACCGCCGCCTCCAGCACGGCCGGGTGCTGCGCCAGCGCGGCCTCGACCTCGAACGGCGACACGTAGATGCCGCCGACCTTGAGCATGTCGTCGCTGCGGCCGGCATAGGTGTAGTAGCCATCGGCATCGCACAGGTACTTGTCGCCGCTGCGCGTCCATTCCCCGACGAAGGTATCGCGGCTCTTGTCGCGGTTGCACCAGTACATCAGTGCGGCACTGGGGCCCTTGATATAGAGGTCGCCGATCTCGCCGGGCGCGCACGGCTCGCCGCGCTCGTCCAGCAGCTTCAGCGCGTAGCCTGGCACCGGCTTGCCGGTGGTGCCGTAGCGCACCTCGCCCGGCCGGTTCGACAGGAAGATATGCAGCATCTCGGTGGAGCCGATGCCATCCAGGATGTCGCAGCCGAAATGCGCCAGGAAGCGTTCGCCGATATCGCGCGGCAGGGCCTCGCCGGCGGAGGTGCATACGCGCAACGCCACCTCGGCGCGCGGCGGCAGCTCAGGCGCCGCCAACATGCCCGCAAACAGCGTGGGCACGCCGCAGAACACCGTGGGCCGCTGCTCGCGCAGCCGCCTGAACACGGCCGCCGGCGTGGGCCGTTCGGCCATCAGCACGGTGGTGGCGCCGACCGACATCGGAAAGGTCAGCGCATTGCCCAGCCCGTAGGCAAAGAACAGCTTGGCGGCCGAGAACACCACGTCGTCCTCGCGGATGCCCAGCACCTGGCGCGCATACAGGTCAGCCGTATGGAACAGGTTGCCATGCGTGTGCACGGTGCCCTTGGGCCGTCCGGTCGAGCCCGACGAATACAGCCAGAACGCCATGTCGTCCGGGCCGCTGCGCACGGTCTGCGCGGGAGAACGCGTGCGCGCCAGCATCGCGCCCACGCTGCACGCCGGCGCGCCGTCGGCATGCGGCGCCGCCTGGATCACCATCGGCGCCAGCCCGCTCTTGTCGATGGCGGCCTTCATCACCGGCAGCAGCGGCTCCGACACCACCACGGCGCGCGCGCCGCTGTGGCCAAGCATGTAGGCGTAATCGTCCGCGGTCAGCAGGGTATTGACCGCCACCGGCACCACGCCCGCCAGCAGGCAGCCGAGAAATACCGTGGGGAAATCAATGGTATCGAGCGCGCACAGCAGCAGCCGCTCTTCCTGGCGCAAGCCCGCATCGCGCAGCGCGCCGGCAAAGCGGCGGGCACGGGCATCGAGCTCGGCGTAAGTCAGCGAGGCGGTGTCGTCGATGTAGGCTGTCCTGGCCCCGCGCCCGGCCGCGAGATTGCGCGACAGCAGGTCCTCGGCGGCGTTGTAGCAGGTGGGCAGTGCCGCCACGGCATCGGTAGCGGGTGGAACAGCCGGCGGCACGGGCGATGCTGCCGCTGGCATGCCGGCGGCGGTATTGGGGGGCGTCATTGTCTCCACTCCTTGGGGTCGCGCCGCGGGCCATGGGCGCCGCGCCAGCGTCAGTCCAGTCGCAGTTCTGCTTGCCGATGTCCGCCAACGTGCATGCCGGCATCCGCTTGTTGATGCATTTTATTTCATATCAACTATTATGCAAGCGAGGGGATGCACTATAGGACAGGCTTTATCGAAGCGACTGCCTGCCGCGCCACTTGGCTCACCAAGGCTGCTCGTATAATGCGCCCTTGCTTTTTCTGCCGGTCAACCCGAAACCACCACCATGCGCCGCGATCCCGCCCCGCTGCCCGCCAACGAGACCGAAGCCGGCACGCGCCCCGCCGGGGATGCGCCCGCCGCAGCCGCCAACGCCGAGCGCGACCCCTACCTGACGCTGCTGGGCGAGCGCATCCGTTCGCTGCGGGCCTCGCGCGGCATGTCGCGCAAGGACCTGGCGCGCGGCGCCGGCGTGTCCGAGCGCTACCTGGCCAACCTGGAAACCGGCACCGGCAATGCGTCGGTGCTGCTGCTGCGCCAGGTGGCGCGCGCGCTCGACGTGCCGCTGCCGGTGGTGCTGGCCGAAGTGGACGGCCTGAACGGCGAGCAGGCCACCGAGTTTGCGCAGATGGTGCAATGGCTGGCGCAGTTGCCCGCGGGCGACCTGGCGCGCGTGCGTGAAGCCTGCCGCCATGCACTGGCCCCCGCAGAGTCCGGCGATGCGCGCCACCGCCGCATCGCGCTGATCGGCCTGCGCGGCGCCGGCAAGTCGACCCTGGGCCGCGCGCTGGCAGCGGCCAGGGACGTGCCCTTTGTCGAACTGAACACCGTGATCGAGCAGGAGGCCGGCGCCAGCCTGTCGGAAATCCATTCGCTCTACGGCCAGGCGGCCTACCGCCGCTACGAAATGCGCGCGCTGGAACGCACCCTGCGCGAGCACGACCGCCTGGTGCTGGCCACGCCGGGCAGCCTGGTCTCTGAACCCGCCACCTTCAACCTGCTGCTGTCGCAGTGCTACACCATCTGGGTGCGCACCTCGCCGGAGGAACACATGGCGCGCGTGGTGGCCCAGGGCGACATGCGGCCGATGGAAGGCAACCGCGAGGCCATGGCCGACCTGCGCCGCATCCTGCAGGCACGCGCGCCGCTCTATGACCGCGCCGATATCTCGATCGACACCAGCGGCCAGGACGCCGCCGCCTCGCTGCAACAATTGCGCGCCCAGCTCCAGGCCGCCGGCGCGTGACTACCCCGCCGGCCGCGCGCGGGTGACAAAGACATTGCGCCAGCCGTCTCCATGCACTATATTTCATCAAAAGCCGCAAGGCACTATAGTGCACTCAGGAGACAGCCATGTCCGCGCCGGCAACCGCCCCACTGCGTCCTGACCAGTCAGCCGCCCCGTCAGACGCACCCATCACCTTCGAGCGTCATCCCGACCAGTACCGCCACTGGAAACTGAGTTTCGACGGCCCCGTCGCCACGCTGGCGATGGACGTCGACGAGGAAGGCGGACTGCGCCCCGGCTACGCGCTGAAACTCAATTCCTACGACCTTGGCGTCGATATCGAACTGCACGACGCGCTTCAGCGCATCCGCTTCGAGCACCCCGAAGTGCGCACCGTGGTGCTGACCAGCGCGCGCGACCGCATCTTCTGCTCGGGCGCCAATATCTTCATGCTGGGGCTGTCGTCGCATGCGTGGAAGGTCAACTTCTGCAAGTTCACCAACGAGACCCGCAATGCCATCGAGGATGCCAGCCGGCACTCAGGGCTGAAGTTCATTGCCGCCTGCAACGGCACCACCGCCGGCGGCGGCTATGAACTGGCGCTGGCGTGCGACGAGATCGTGCTGGTCGATGACCGCTCGTCCGCGGTAAGCCTGCCCGAGGTGCCGCTGCTGGGCGTGCTGCCCGGCACCGGTGGCCTGACCCGCGTGACCGACAAGCGCCACGTGCGCCGCGACCACGCGGATATCTTCTGCACCACCACGGAAGGCGTGCGCGGCCAGCGCGCCAAGGACTGGAAGCTGGTTGACGAAGTGGTCAAGCCGGCGCGCTTTGCCGAGCATATCGCCGAGCGCGCGGCGGCGCTGGCGGCCACCAGTGACCGGCCGCAGGGCCACCACGGCATCACGCTGACACCGCTGTCGCGCACCATCGAGCCCGACGGCTACCGCTACGAGACCGTGCGCGTGCATGTCGATGCCGCGGCGCGCAAGGCCACGCTGACCGTATTCGGGCCCGACAAGCACCAGCCCGCGGATCTCGCCGGCGTGGTCGCGGCCGGCGCGCAATGGTGGCCGCTGAAGATGGCGCGCGAGCTTGACGACGCCATCCTGACGCTGCGCGCCAACCACCTGGATATCGGCATCTGGGTGCTCAAGACCGATGGCGACGCGGCCGCGGTGCTGGCCGCCGATGCGCTGCTGCAGGCGCATGCCGGCCACTGGTTCGTGCGCGAGACCATCGGCATGCTGCGCCGCACGCTGGCGCGGCTGGATGTATCGTCGCGCAGCCTGATCGCGCTGATCGAAGCCGATTCCTGCTTTGCCGGCACGCTGCTGGAACTGGCGCTGGCCGCCGACCGCAGCTATATGCTGCACCTGCCCGACGCTCCGGACGACGCACCGCGCGTGTTCGTCTCCGCGCTCAACTTCGGCCACTATCCCATGCCCAACGGGCAAACCCGGCTGGCGGCGCGCTTCTATGGCGACGAGGCCGCGCTCACGGCGGTGCGCGAGCACATCGGTGCGCCGCTGGATGCGCTCAGCGCCGATTCGCTCGGGCTGATCACCGCCGCGCCCGACGATATCGACTGGGAGGACGAAATCCGCATCGCCCTGGAAGAACGCGCCAGCCTGTCGCCGGATGCACTGACCGGGATGGAAGCCAATTTGCGCTTCGGCGGCGCCGAGACCATGGAAACGCGCATCTTCGGCCGCCTGACCGCGTGGCAGAACTGGATCTTCCAGCGCCCCAACGCCGTCGGCGAGAACGGCGCGCTGAAGGTCTTCGGCAGCGGCAACAAGGCACGCTTCGACTGGGACCGGGTGTAGCGCCCGCCCCGCGCCAGACAACAAGGAGACAGCACGTGAGCATCGACTACAGCCAGAAGATCCCCAACAACGTCAACCTGTCCGACGACCGTGCGCTGCAGCGCGCGCTGGAACACTGGCAACCGGCGTTCCTCGACTGGTGGCGCGACATGGGGCCGGACGGCTCGCACAACTTCGATGTCTACCTGCGCACCGCGGTGTCGGTCGATCCATCGGGCTGGGCGCACTTCGACCACGTCAAGATGCCGGACTACCGCTGGGGCATCTTCCTGCAGCCGGCCGACCCCGAGCGCAGGATCCACTTCGGCGAGCACAAGGGCGAAGCCGCCTGGCAAGACGTGCCGGGCGAGCACCGCGCCAACCTGCGCCGCATCATCGTGACGCAGGGCGACACCGAGCCCGCCTCGGTCGAGCAGCAGCGCCACCTGGGCCTGACCGCGCCGAGCCTGTATGACCTGCGCAACCTGTTCCAGGTCAATGTGGAGGAAGGCCGCCACCTGTGGGCGATGGTGTACCTGCTGCACCGCTATTTCGGCCGCGACGGCCGCGAGGAAGCCGAGGCGCTGCTGGAGCGCCGCTCCGGCGACCAGGACAACCCGCGCATCCTCGGCGCCTTCAACGAGCGCACGCCGGACTGGCTGGCGTTCTTCATGTTCACCTACTTCACCGACCGCGACGGCAAGTTCCAGCTGTGCGCGCTGGCCGAATCCGGCTTCGATCCGCTGGCGCGCACCACGCGCTTCATGCTGACCGAGGAAGCGCACCACATGTTCGTGGGTGAATCGGGCGTGTCGCGCGTGCTCCAGCGCACCTGCGAGGTGATGCGCGAACGCGGCATCGAAGACCCCGCCGAAGTGCGCGCCGCCGGGGTGATCGACCTGGAGACCATCCAGCGCTACCTGAACTTCCACTACAGCGTCACCATCGACCTGTTCGGCGCCGACCAGTCGTCCAACGCCGCCACCTTCTACAGCGCCGGCCTGAAGGGCCGCTTCGAGGAAGGCAAGCGCGCCGACGACCACGTGCTCAAGAGCGATGTCTACCGCGTGCTGGAAGTGCGCGACGGGCACCTGGGCGAGCGCGAGGTGCCGATGCTCAATGCGCTCAATGAAGTGCTGCGCGACGACTACATCAAGGACAGCTTGGGCGGCGTGGCGCGCTGGAACAAGGTCATCGAAAAGGCCGGCATCGCATTCCGCCTGACCGTGCCGCACAAGGCCTTCAACCGCAAGATCGGCACGCTGGCCAATGTGCATGTCTCGCCCGAGGGCCAGCTGATTTCCGAAGCGGAATGGCAGGCTAACGAACGCAAGTGGCTGGCCACCGACGAAGACCGCGCCTTTGTTGCCTCGCTGATGGGCCGCGTGGTGGAGCCCGGCAAGTACGCCAACTGGATCGCGCCGCCGGCGGTGGGCATCAACCGCCAGCCGATGGATTTCGAGTACGTGCGTTTCAACTGAACCAGAAGCACAGGACAGGCCAGGAGCCACCGGAGACACGCCATGGGCGCCCCCGACATCATCAAGCAGCACCTGATCGATCCGGAAATCTGCATCCGCTGCAATACCTGCGAGGACACCTGTCCGATCGATGCCATCACCCACGACGACCGCAACTACGTGGTCAGGGCGGACGTGTGCAACGGCTGCAACGCCTGCCTGTCGCCCTGTCCGACCGGAGCCATCGACAACTGGCGCACCATGCTGCGCGGCCAGGCCTACCCGATCGAGGCGCAACTGCTGTGGGACGAGTTGCCGGCCGAGGTGCCGCTGCCGGAACTGGCCGACCTGGGCGAGGCGCCGCAGGCAACCCTCGGCACCGGCACGGCAAGCGGCGCCGCACCCGACGCCGCCATCCAGTCCGTGGAAACCAGCCGCCACACCTCGCCGCGTGCGCCGTGGTCGGCGGCCCATCCCTATGTGAACCTGCATGGCGTGCGCGCGCCGGTCACGGCGACCGTGGCCGGCAACTACCGGCTGACCGCAGAAGACGCATCCAGCGACATCCACCATATCGTGCTGGATTTCGGCACGCACTTCTTCCCGATCCTGGAAGGCCAGTCGATCGGCATCGTGCCGCCCGGCACGGATGCGTCGGGCAAGCCGCACTACATTCGCATGTACTCGGTGGCCAGCCCGCGCGACGGCGAGCGCCCGGACTACAACAACCTGGCGCTGACCGTCAAACGGGTCGACCAGGACCACGATGGCAAGCCGGTGCGGGGCGTCGCGTCCAACTACCTGTGCGACCTGGCCAAGGGCGACAGCGTACACGTGGTGGGCCCGTTCGGATCGACCTTCCTGATGCCCAACCATGCCGAGGCCAGCATCATGATGATCTGCACCGGCACGGGCTCAGCCCCGATGCGCGCCATGACCGAGCGCATGCGCCGCAACATGGCGCACTTCGGCGGGCGCCGGCAGCTGTTCTTCGGTGCGCGCAACGCCAACGAACTGCCCTACTTCGGCCCACTGCTGAAGCTGCCCAAGGATTTCCTCGACATCCATTTCGCCTTCTCGCGCGATCCCGCCGCGCCGCGCCGCTACGTGCAGGACGCGATCCGCGAAGCGGCTGACAGCGTCGCCGCGCTGCTGGCCGATCCCAACGGCCATGTCTATATCTGCGGACTGAAGGGCATGGAGGCAGGCGTGCTCGAGGCATTCGAAGCGGTGTGCGCCGGCTCCGGGCACGCGTGGCCCGAGATCGAGGCCGCAATGAAGGCGGAGGGCCGGCTTCATATCGAGACCTACTGACGCCGCCGTAGTTTGCTGGTTTTTCAGCAATCGCTTCCCTTCTGAAAGGCATCGCCTATAATATTTCTGAAGAAACAGGAGTGATGGCGATGCAATCCAGGCGGATTCCGGAAACCGATCCCGCCGGCGGCCCCGACCCCGGCACCACGCTGACCAAGGCGGTGATGCGCGCCGCCGGCTTCCTCGGCATCAGCCAGGCCGTGGTGGCAAGCGTGCTGGGCATCAGCACGGCATCGGTATCGCGCATGGCATCTGGCGGCTATGTGCTCGATGCGCACCGCAAGGAGTGGGAATTCGGCGTGCTGTTCGTGCGCCTGTTCCGATCGCTCGATGCCATCCTGGGCCACGGCGACCAGGCCCGGCTATGGCTGACCAATGAAAACCTGGCGCTGGGCGGCAAGCCCCTTGAAATGATCCGCACAACGGAAGGTCTGGTCCGTGTCGTTCACTACCTGGACGCCACCCGCGGTCGCATCTGAGCGCAGGCAGTTCGCGCTCACGCTGTGGCGGGCGGTGGAGGCCCAGCACGTCGTATCCACCATGCCGCTGGTCGACAGCCTGGAAGAACAGGCTGTGCTGGAAGCCGTGCTCGACGCCGGCAAACCCGCAGTGCCCGCCGAGGCACGCCATCTGCACTACCTGCTGTTCACCCCGTTCCGCTATCCGCCCTCGCCCTGGGGCTCGCGCTTTCGCGCCAGCCAGGATCCGGGCGTGTTCTACGGCGCCAACGAGATCCGCACCGCCTGCGCCGAACTCGGCTACTGGCGCTGGCGCTTCCTCAACGACAGCCCCGCGCTGCCGCGCATCGACGCCCGCGCGCAGACGTTGTTCGAAGTGCGCGTCGATACCTGGGGCGTGGCACTGGACACACCGCCGTTCGACCAGGACCATGCCATCTGGACCGATCCCGACCACCACGAGCCCTGCCAGGCCTTCGGCCGCATCGCGCGCGAGGCCGGCCTAGGCATGATCCGTTACACCTCCGTGCGCGATCCCCGGCATGGCCCCTGCGGCGCGGTGCTGACCCCGCACGCGTTCTCCCACCCGGCGCCGCTGGCCACCACCACCTGGATGCTGACGGTGCGCCGCGACCGCGTGATCTGGCAGCGCGACGACCTGCAGCAACGCGACAGCTTCGAGTTCGAGGCCGCGCTGTGGCAGCGCACAACCGATAGCACTGGCACGGGCTGAACCTCTGCCCCGTGCCGGCGATCTAATCGTTATGGCAGGCGGCGATGCGCACCACTGGAAGGTATTTTTAAACAGGTGTTGCATTGCGCAACCAGATGCCATATAATTTTTTCTTCGACGGACGCGGGGTGGAGCAGTTGGCAGCTCGTCGGGCTCATAACCCGAAGGTCGCAGGTTCAAGTCCTGCCCCCGCAACCAACCGCATGATGCGTATCATGCGGCACCGTCAAAGCAGATAAACCCGCCTCTGGCGGGTTTTTTGTTTTCTGCTGCTCCGGCACTGGCACCCCGATGCTGCCCTCCGTGCAGCACCAGACTGCGTTGACCGATGGTGCCCCACCGCCCCAATCATGCCTGCCGGCCCCCTCTGCGAGGGTGATACACTTTCGCCATTCCTCCCGGACGCCCCTCATGAAATTCTGCTCGAACTGTGGTCATGCGGTCGTGTTGCGCGTGCCTGACGGCGACAACCGCCCGCGCAGTGTTTGCGACAACTGCGGCACCATCCACTACGTCAATCCACGCAACGTCGTTGGCACGATTCCGGTGTGGGAAGACAAGATCCTGCTGTGCAAGCGCGCCATCGAGCCGCGCTACGGTTTCTGGACCCTGCCTGCGGGCTTCATGGAGATTGGCGAAACCACCGCGCAGGCTGCCTCGCGCGAGACACTGGAAGAAGCCGGCGCGCGCGTGCAGGTCGGAGAACTGTTCTCGATCCTGAACGTGCCGCATGTGCACCAGGTGCATCTTTTCTACCTGGCCACGCTGGACGACCTGGATATCGCCCCCGGCGAGGAAAGCCTGGAGGTCAAGCTGGTCGAAGAGGCCGATGTGCCCTGGGATGAACTGGCGTTCCCCACCGTGATCCACACCCTGCGCTGCTTCTTTGCCGACCGCGCCGCCGGCCGGCTGCAGGACGGCAGCTTCCGGCTGCACAGCCTGGATATCGACAAGCCCATGCGCCCGCTGACCAGCCGGGCCACGGTCACGCCCTGAGCGGCGCGGCCGCCGCGCATCGCCCTACGGCGCAGCCCGCATGATTGCCTGGCTGGACCCGCAAGACCCGTTTCCGCCGGTTGACGAGGCGCTCGGGCCCGATTCCGAAGCCCCCGGCCTGCTGGCGGCCAGCCGCGACCTGTCGCCCCAGCGGCTGCTGCTGGCGTACCGCCAGGGCATCTTCCCGTGGTATTCGAGCGGCCAGCCGGTGCTGTGGTGGAGCACCGATCCGCGCATGGTGCTGGCCCCGCCGGCGCTGCGCGTCTCGCTCAACCTGCGCAAGACCCTGCGCCGCGTGCTGCGCGACGCTGACTGGGAGATCCGCGTCGACGACGACTTCCTGGCGGTGATGCGCGCCTGCGCGACCACCCCGCGCGACGGCCAGGACGGCACCTGGATCACCGACGATATCATTGCCGCGTACGGTACGCTGCACCGCAACGGCATGGCCCATTCGGTCGAAAGCTGGTACCGCGGCGAACGCGTGGGCGGCCTGTATGGGGTGGCGCTGGGGCGGATGTTCTTCGGCGAATCGATGTTCGCGCACCGCACCGATGCCTCAAAGATCGCACTGGCGGCACTGTGCGCGTTCCTCGGCAATCACGGCGTGGCGATGATAGACTGCCAGCAGGAAACCGACCACCTGGCCTCGCTGGGTGCGCGCCCGATCCCCCGCGCAGAGTTCGTGGCCCATGTGCGGGCGGCGACGGCGCTGCCGGCGATCAGTCCGTGGCGGTTCGACAAATCGGTGCTGGAGCGCTGGGCCGGGACGCCAGCCGCGCCGGCCGGCTGAAACCTGGCACGGGACGCCCCGCTGACTGCGCGTCCGGCCGCATCGTCCCGCCCGGAGCCCCCTGAGTCATGAGCAAGCTGAAGGAACTTCCGCTCTCCGCGCTGCAGTTCTATGCCACGGCGCCCTACGCTTGCAGCTATCTCGACGGCCGCATGGCACGCTCCCAGGTCGCCACCCCGGCGCACCTGATCAATGCCGACGTCTATTCACGCCTGGTGCGCGCCGGCTTTCGCCGCAGCGGCATCTTCACCTACCGGCCGTATTGCGACGAATGCCACGCCTGCACGCCATGCCGCGTGGTGGTGGACGAGTTCGTGCCGGACCGCTCGCAGCGCCGCGCCTGGAGCCGCCACCAGCACCTGCAGGCACTGGTGGCACCGCTGACCTATGTCGAAGAGCATTATTCGCTGTACCTGCTGTACCAGTCGATGCGCCACGCCGGCGGCGGCATGGACCAGGACAGCCGCGACCAGTACGAACAGTTCCTGCTGCAGAGCCGCGTCAACTCGCGCCTGGTGGAATTCCGCGAACCGCCGGGCTCGCCCGAGGCCGGGCGCCTGCGCATGGTCAGCATGATCGACGTGCTCGACGACGGGCTGTCGTCGGTCTACACCTTCTACGATCCGCTCGAACGCAACGCCAGCTACGGCACCTACAACATCCTGTGGCAGATCCGCCAGACGCGCGAGCTGGGCCTGCCGCACCTCTACCTGGGCTACTGGATCGCCGACAGCCGCAAGATGGCCTACAAGGCACGCTTCCGGCCGCTGCAGGTGCTGACCGGCAACCACTGGCATGCGTTCGAGGACGAGGCCGGGGATGCGGCCAGCCCCGCGCCTGCATCCAACCGGGACTAGCCGGGTCGCGGCATCCGGCCGCGCACCGACCGGGTATGCGGCCCAGCCGCTACAATGCGGGCCTGGTATTCACTCTGCCCTGCCCCCCCGTGCTCAACGCGCTCTACCCCCTGGTTCGCCCCGCCCTGTTCTCGATGGATGCCGAGGACGCCCACCATTTCACGCTGAACAACCTGCTGCGCGCCCATCGCATGGGCCTGGCGGGCTGCATCGGCAACAGGATTGCCGACGACCCGCGCACGGTCATGGGGGTGCGGTTCCCCAACCCGGTCGGCCTGGCCGCGGGGCTGGATAAGGACGGCGCCTATATCGACGGGCTGGCCGCGTTCGGCTTCGGCTTTATCGAGGTGGGCACGGTCACGCCGCGCGCGCAGCCGGGCAACCCGCGCCCGCGCATGTTCCGGCTGCCGCAGGCGGATGCGCTGATCAACCGCATGGGCTTCAACAATGGCGGCGTCGATGCCTTTGTCGCCAATGTGCGGGCCTCGCGCTGGAAGGCCGAGGGCGGCGTGCTGGGGCTGAACATCGGCAAGAACGCCGATACGCCGATCGAGCGCGCCAACGACGACTACCTCTACTGCCTGGAACGCGTCTACCCGCACGCCAGCTACGTGACGGTCAATATCTCGTCGCCCAACACCAAGAACCTGCGCCAGCTGCAAGGCGCGAGCGAGCTGGACAGCCTGCTGTCGACGCTGAAGGATGCGCAGCAGCGCCTGGCCGACCAGCACAAGCGCTACGTGCCGCTGGCGCTGAAGATCGCGCCGGACCTGGATGCCGACCAGATCGGTAATATCGGCGACGCGCTGGTGCGGCACAAGATCGACGGCGTGATCGCCACCAACACCACCATCTCGCGCGAGGCGGTCAAGGACCTGCCGCATGCCGAGGAAGCCGGAGGCCTGTCCGGCCGCCCGGTGTTCGAGGCCTCGACCCAGGTGGTGCGCGCGCTGCACGGCGTGGTCGGCGACGCGGTGCCGATCATCGGCGTGGGCGGCATCTTCGGCGGCGCCGATGCGCGCGCCAAGATCGACGCCGGCGCGAAGCTGGTGCAGGTCTACAGCGGCCTGATCTACCGCGGCCCGGCGCTGGTGCGCGAGTGCGCCGCGGCGCTGCGCGGCTGAGTCCCTCCTGCGCCAACGACACGCAAACCGCCATGGAAACCATCCGACTCGGCCGCAGCGACCTGCAGGTCTCGCGCATCTGCCTGGGCACCATGACCTTCGGCGAGCAGAACACCGAGGCCGAAGGCCACAGCCAGCTCGACTACGCCTTCGCGCGCGGCATCAATTTCATCGACACGGCCGAGATGTACCCGGTCAAGCCGAGGGCCGGCACCTACGGCCAGACCGAGCGCATTGTCGGCACCTGGCTCAGGCGCCAGCCGCGCGACCGCGTGGTGCTCGCCACGAAGGTGGCCGGCCCGGGCCGCATGCCGTGGATCCGCAATGGCGACGACCTGACGCCGGCTGGCATCCGCGCCGCGGTGGACGAATCGCTGCGCCGGCTACAGACCGACTATATCGACCTGTACCAGATCCACTGGCCGGCGCGGAATGCGCCGATCTTCGGGCAGCTCAGCTTCGATCCTGCCAAGGAGCGCGAGTGCACCTCGATCCAGGCCCAACTCGAAGTCATGGACGAACTGGTGCGCGCCGGCAAGATCCGCTACGTGGGCGTGTCGAACGAGACCCCGTGGGGCGTGGCCGAATTCGTGCGCCTTGCCGAGCAGCACGGCCTGCCGCGCATCGCCACCGTCCAGAACCCGTACAACCTGGTCAACCGCAGCTTCGAGCAGGGACTGGATGAAGCGTGCTTCCGTACCGATGTCAGCCTGCTGGTGTACAGCCCGCTGGCGTTCGGGCAACTGACCGGCAAATACCTGGCGGGCGATGCGGCCAACCCGGTCTTCAATGCCGAGGCCAAGGGCCGGCTGTCGCGCTTCCCCGCCGACTGGAGCCCGCGCTACATGCGCCCCGAGACCATGGCGGCCTCGGCCCGCTATGTCGAACTGGCGAAAAGCGCCGGCCTCTCCCCTGCCACGCTGGCGCTAGCCTGGTGCTACTCGCGCTGGTTCGCCGCCAGCACCATCGTCGGCGCCACCACGCTGGCCCAGCTCGAGGAAAACCTCGACGCCTGGAACGCGCAATTGCATGAAGACCTGGTCGCCGCAATCGGGGTAATCCACAAGCAAATCATGAATCCCGCGCAATAAAATGCGCCTCGATGGCGGATAGTGGGCGTCTGGCAGCATCCGATGCCCCACTTCCGCATGATGACTGTCCATATCGTGCGCGAGAAATGGTATCCTCGCAGGCTTATCGCTGTCGCATCCGACGCGCCCGCGCACGCTCCCTCCAGCCGCAGGAAGCCGCCGCGCCCGCCCGGACCGGCCCCGTACGCCAGCATGCGCGCGGGCCAGGACGGCGGACCGAACCATCCGCGGCCGTATCCAATCCAGAACCGAGTTTCGGGGGAGAACAGACAATGAAGTCCATCAAGGGTCTCGCAGCAACCAAGTCCATCCTGGGCGGCGCCGTGGCGCTGGCACTGCTGTACGGCGGCGCCGTGCAGGCCCAGACCGTCAAGGTGCTGTCGATCGTCGACCATCCCGCGCTGGACGCCATCCGCGACGGCGTGCGCGCCGAGCTGAAGGCCGCCGGCTATGACGCCGACAAGAGCCTGAAGTGGGAATACCAGAGCGCCCAGGGCAACACCGGCACCGCGGCGCAGATCGCCCGCAAGTTCGTCGGCGACAACCCGAACGCCATCGTTGCCATCGCCACCCCGTCGGCCCAGGCCGTGGTTGCCGCCACCAAGAGCGTGCCGGTGGTGTACTCGGGCGTGACCGATCCGGTCGCCGCGCAGCTGGTCAAGAGCTGGTCGGCCTCGGGCACCAACGTTACCGGCGTGTCGGACAAGCTGCCGCTGGACAAGCAGGTCGCGCTGATCAAGCGCGTGGTGCCCAAGGCCAAGACCGTGGGCATGGTCTACAACCCGGGCGAAGCCAACTCGGTGGTCGTGGTCAAGGAACTGAAGGAGCTGCTGGCCAAGGACGGCCTGACGCTCAAGGAAGCTGCCGCGCCGCGTACCGTTGACATCGGCCCGGCCGCCAAGAGCCTGATCGGCAAGGTCGACGTGATCTACACCAACACCGACAACAACGTGGTGTCGGCGTATGAGTCCCTGGTCAAGGTCGCCAACGAATCCAAGATCCCGCTGGTGGCCGCCGATACCGACAGCGTCAAGCGTGGCGCCGTGGCCGCACTGGGCATCAACTATGGCGACCTCGGCCACCAGACCGGCAAGGTCGTGGTGCGCATCCTGAAGGGCGAGAAGCCGGGCGCGATCGCCTCGCAGACCAGCGACAACCTGGAGCTCTTCGTCAACACGGGCGCCGCCGCCAAGCAAGGCGTCACGCTGTCGCCGGAGCTGGTCAAGGAAGCCAAGACGGTCATCAAGTAAGCAACAGCGAAGCACTGCCCCCTGCCGCCA
Source organism: Cupriavidus sp. FW305-26 (assembly GCF_058787975.1). Classification (NCBI taxonomy): domain Bacteria; kingdom Pseudomonadati; phylum Pseudomonadota; class Betaproteobacteria; order Burkholderiales; family Burkholderiaceae; genus Cupriavidus; species Cupriavidus sp. FW305-26. Next base: position 113,614 of record NZ_JBYTAH010000008.1, on the reverse strand, counting down.
CACGACGGCGGGTGCCCCGTCGGGCCTATCCGGCCCGACGGGACAGAACAGGGCGAGGCGGCCGGCAGCCCCACACAGGCGCGCCGGCCCACCCGCCCCGAAGGCGGCGCCAAGGCAGCCGCCAGCCCCTGCAACAGGATTCCCCCATGTCCCTCTTTTCCCTTCTGGGCGCCCTGGAGATCGGCCTGATCTTCAGCCTGGTGGCGCTCGGGGTGCTGATCTCCTTCCGCATCCTCAACTTTCCCGACCTGACCGTTGATGGCAGCTTTCCGCTCGGCGGCGCCGTCGCCGCGACGCTGATCGCCGCCGGCCAGGACCCGTTCATGGCCACTGCCGTTGCGATCGCTGCCGGCGCGCTGGCAGGCTTCATCACCGGCTGGCTCAATGTGCGCCTGAAGATCATGGACCTGCTCGCCAGTATCCTGATGATGATCGCGCTGTACTCGATCAACCTGCGCATCATGGGCCGCCCCAATGTGCCGCTGATCACCGAGCCCACGCTGTTCACCATCCTGCAGCCCGAATGGCTGCCTGACTACGTGCTGCGCCCGCTGGTGCTGCTCGTGGTGGTGGTGGTGGCCAAGGTCGGCCTGGACTGGTTCTTCAGCTCGCAGCTGGGCCTGGCGATGCGCGCCACCGGCGCCAACCCGCGCATGGCCCGCTCGCAGGGCATCCCCACCGGCCGCGCCACGCTGGCCGGCATGGCGCTGTCCAATGCGCTGGTGGCACTGGCCGGCGCGCTGTTCGCGCAGACCCAGGGCGGCTCCGATATCTCCATGGGCATCGGCACCATCGTGATCGGCCTGGCCGCGGTGATCATCGGCGAAACCATCCTGCCGGCACGCCGCCTGATCTGGACCACGCTGGCCGTGGTGCTGGGCGCCATCCTGTACCGCTTCTTCATCGCGCTGGCGCTGAACAGCGACTTCATCGGCCTCAAGGCGCAGGACCTGAACCTGGTGACCGCCGCGCTGGTGACGATCGCGCTGGTGCTGCCGGCGACCCGCAAGAAGCTGTTCGCCCGCAAGAACGGAGGTGCCTGAGATGCTGCGCGCACAAGACCTGAAGCTCACCTTCAACCCGGGCACCCCGATCGAGACCCGCGCCTTGCGCGGCCTCAGCCTGGAGATCCCGAGCGGCCAGTTCGTGGCTGTGATCGGCTCCAACGGCGCCGGCAAATCGACCTTCCTGAACGCGATCAGCGGCGACCAGATGGTCGACTCGGGCCGCATCACCATCGATGACACCGACGTCACGCGCCAGCCCGCATGGGACCGCGCCCACCTGGTGGCCCGCGTGTTCCAGGACCCGATGGCCGGCACCTGCGAGGCGCTGACGATCGAGGAGAACATGGCCCTGGCCATGGCCCGCGGCAGCCGCCGCGGCTTCCGCCCGGCGCTGAACCGCACCTCGCGCGAGCTGTTCCGCGAGAAGCTGCGCCTGCTCAACCTGGGCCTGGAAAACCGCCTGACCGACCGCATCGGCCTGCTCTCCGGCGGCCAGCGCCAGGCGGTGAGCCTGCTGATGGCTTCGCTGCAGCCGTCGCGCATCCTGCTGCTGGACGAGCACACCGCCGCGCTGGACCCGAAGACCGCCGCCTTCGTGCTGGAGCTGACCGCGCGCATCGTCGAGGAAAGCAAGCTGACCACGATGATGGTGACGCACAGCATGCGCCAGGCACTGGACTACGGCCAGCGCACGGTGATGCTGCACCAGGGGCAGGTAGTGCTGGACGTGTCCGGCGACAAGCGCAAGGGGCTGGATGTGCCGGACCTGCTGCGCATGTTCGAGCAGACTCGCCACGAGCAACTGGACGACGACGCGCTGCTGCTGGGTTGACGACTCGCAGCGTGCCATGAAAAAGGGGAGCCATGCGGCTCCCCTTTTTCATGGGCGGAGCTGCGGTCTCAGGCCGTCGCTGCCTTGTCCAGCCAGCGCCCCAGCTGGTCCGTCACCGCCGTGCTGGAGAACGAGCAGCTGTCCTGCGCAAACACCGCGGACATCTCCATCCGGCGCAGCAGTTCTTCCATCGCCTGCCCGTAGACCGGCGGCAGCGCCAGCCCGCTGCCGGCTTCGCGCCAGGCGCGCACCAGGTCGGCGGCGGGCATCGATCCCGCCAGGTGCTGGTCCAGTGCGGCACGCATGCGCGCCAGGGCTTCGCGGTTGGTTGCGCTCATGAACGTGCCCTCCTTTCCTTGTACAGTTCGCGAAACGTGCGGCCCGACGGGGCCGGCATGTCGCGGGTTTCAGTCCAGCCCTTGCCCGCCATCGGCAGGCTGGCAATCAGCTTGTTGCTGCCGCCCATGCGCCCCAGCAGCCAGGCGCCGATGCGGGTGGCAAAGGCGTACAGCTCCGGGCGCTTGGCGACGTAGCCCCACGCCTGCAGCGCGAAGCGCTCCTGCCACGGGCGCAGCCCGCGCTCCATCTGCTTCTCGCGCAGCTTGCGCAGCAGGTCGGACAGGGGGATCGAGGCCGGGCACACGCGGTTGCACTCGCCGCACATGGTCGCCGCCTGCGGCAGGTCGATCGCATTGGCCAGGCCGACATAGCTCGGCGTCAGCACGCTGCCCATCGGGCCCGGGTAGACCCAGCCATAGGCATGGCCGCCGATCTTCTGGTACACCGGGCAATGATTCATGCAGGCGCCGCAGCGGATGCAGCGCAGCATCTCCTGGAAGTCGCCGCCGATCAGCCCGGTGCGGCCGCCATCGACCAGCACGAAGTACATATGCTCGGGGCCGTCGCGCTCGCCCTCGGCGCGCGGGCCGGTCAGCAGCGAGAAGTAGTTCGAGATGGCCTGGCCGGTGGCCGAGCGCGGCAGCAGGCGCATCACGGTGGCCAGGTCTTCCAGCGTCGGCAGCACCTTTTCGATGCCGGTCACGGCCACGTGCACGCGCGGCATCACCGTGCACATGCCTTCGTTGCCCTCATTGGTGACCACCGCCACCGAGCCGGTCTCGGCAATGATGAAGTTGCCGCCGGTGACGCCCATGTCGGCGCTCAGGAACTCGGGCCGCAGCACTTCGCGCGCCTCGCGCGTCATCTCCGGGATCTCGGTCAGCCGCGGCTTGTGGTGGACGCGGGCGAACAGGTCGGCGATCTCGTCCTTGTCCTTGTGCACCACCGGCGCAATGATGTGCGACGGCGGTTCCGAGTCGTTGATCTGCAGGATGTATTCGCCCAGGTCGGTCTCGATGCTCTGCACGCCCATCTCGCCCAGCACCTGGTTCAGGCGCATTTCCTCGGTCACCATGGACTTGCTCTTGATGACCTTCTTCACGCCGTGCTTCTGCGCGATCTCGGCGACAAGGCGTGCAGCGTCGGCGGTGGTCTCGGCAAACAGCACGGTCGCACCGCGCTTGCGCGCGTTCTCTTCGAAGGTGGCGAGCCAGACGTCGAGGTTTTCCAGCGCGCGGTTGCGGCGCTCTTTCAGGGCCTCGCGCGTGGCGTCGAAGTCGATATCGCGGATCGCGTCGGCGCGGGCCGTGACGAACTTGGTCGAAAGCTTCTTCAGGTTCTGCTGCAGGCGCTGGTCGGCCAGCTTCTGGCCGGCGCGCGCCTTGAATTCCATGCTGTGGACTTGCATCGTGGCGATTCCCCGGATTTCAGCGGATGTCAGGCGTCGCCCGCCAGCACCTGGGCGATATGCAGCACGCGCGTGCTGCTGTCGCCGGTGCGGCGCAGGCGGCCTTCGATATTGAGGATGCAGCCCAGGTCGCCCAGCACCACCGTATCGGCGCCGCTGGCCTTGATGTTGGCGCACTTCTCGTCGACGATCGCGGTCGAGATATTGCCGTACTTGACCGAGAAGGTGCCGCCAAAACCGCAGCAGGCTTCGCAATCCTTCATTTCGGTCAGCTGCACGCCCGGCAGCCGCGACAACAGCTCGCGCGGCTGCTGCTTGACGCCCAGCTCGCGCAGGCCGGAACAGGAATCGTGATAGGTGACATGGCCCGAGAACGACGACGGCAGCGTCTGCACCCTGGCCACGTTGACCAGGAAATCCGTCAGCTCGAACACGCGTTCGCGCAGGCGCTCGTAGCGGCCGTTGAGTTCGGGATCGTTGTGCAGCAGGTCGCCGTAGTGCTGGCGGATCATGCCGCCGCAGCTGCCCGACGGCACCACGATGTAGTCGAACATCTCGAACTCGCGCAGGAATTTCTCCGCCAGGTCGCGCGACACCGCGCGCTCGCCCGAGTTGTAGGCCGGCTGGCCGCAGCAGGTCTGCGCCTCGGGCACCATGACCTCGTAGCCGGCGGCTTCCAGCAGCTTGAGCACCGAAAACCCGATTTCCGGACGCATCAGGTCCACCAGACAGGTGGCGAACAGACCAACTCGCATTGTCGACTTCTCCAGACCCGAAACCCCGCAATTATGCGCGTTTGCGTCGCGCGTGGCGCACAAACCGTTCAGCAAGGGCGTGAATCCGGTGCAATGCACATCACTTCCGGTGAGCAACATCACCAGCCGTTTCTTACGGTAATGTCATTTCACCTATTGAAATTTTCACAATGTGAGATAGAATCGGGCAGACGCTTAAAAATGCCGCAAGCAACATTTCTCTTTTTTCCATCTATGTCCGACGCAGACAAGTCACCCGGCAAGACGTCCATCCAGGTCATCGAGCGCATGATGACCCTGCTGGACGCGCTCGCGCAGCACGCCGACCCGGTCAGCCTGAAAGAGCTGTCACTGGCCACGGGGCTGCATCCCTCCACCGCCCACCGCATCCTCAACGACATGGTGGCCTGCCGCTTTGTCGACCGTTCCGATCCCGGCAGCTACCGGCTCGGCATGCGGCTGCTGGAACTGGGCAACCTGGTCAAGGCACGCCTGTCCGTGCGCGACGCGGCGCTGGCGCCGATGCGCGCGCTGCACCGCGTCACCGGCCAGACCGTGAACCTGTCGGTGCGCCAGGGCGACGAGATCGTCTACATCGAGCGCGCCTACAGCGAGCGCTCGGGCATGCAGGTGGTGCGCGCCATCGGCGGCCGCGCGCCGCTGCACCTGACCTCGGTCGGCAAGCTGTTCCTGGCAGCGGACGAAGCCGCGCGCGTACGCAACTACGCCACCCGCACCGGGCTGGCCGGACATACCCGCACCTCGATCACCGACCTGACCAAGCTCGAGCGGGAGCTCAGCTGGGTGCGCTCCAACGGCTATGCGCGCGACAACGAAGAGCTGGAACTGGGCGTGCGCTGCATTGCCGCCGGCATCTATGACGACTCGCGCCGGCTGGTGGCCGGGCTGTCGCTGTCGGCACCGGCCGACCGGCTGCAGGACAGCTGGCTGCAAAACCTGAAGGACACGGCGCTGCAGATCTCGCGCGGCATGGGCTACGTGACCGAAGCCGCCGCCTGAAGGCCGAATCGCCAGCCGCCGCCAACGCGCGGGCTGCCATCATGGCAGTCCGCGCGTTTTGCTTTGGGACTGCGATCGTCTCAATTCCATGGTTTACCCTTAGTTTTCAGATAACCAGCAAACCATATAATTGGCACCCATGCGAACCCGTGCCGTCACCCTCACCGAACAGGTCACCCGCCAGCTGCGCGCCGATATCGAAAGCGGCGCCTACCCGGTCGGCAGCCGGTTGCCGACCGGCAGGCAGCTGTCCGAGCAGTACGGCGTCAGCGCCGCGGTGATCCGCGAAGTCACCGAGCACCTGCGTTCGCAGGGCTTCGTCGAGTCACGCCAGGGCGTCGGCTGCACGGTGCGCTCGCGTACCGGCTCGGCGGGATTCCAGCTGCCGCGCGAACCCGATATCGACGCCAGCGGGCTGGCCGACCTGTACGACCTGCGCATCGACCTGGAAGGCGCCGCCGCGGCGCTGGCCGCCGTGCGCCGCACCGATGAGGACGTGGCCGCACTGAGTGCACTGCTGCAGCGGCTGCGCGCTCATCTCTATGACCCGCAGCCGGCCGCCGATATCGACGCCGCCTTCCATATCGGCATTGCCGCCGCCACGCACAACCCCTACTACCGCCAGCTGCTGCAGTACCTGAACCTGCAGCTGCACCAGGCCGTGGCCACCGCGCGCGCCAATACGCTGCGCCAGGCAGGCCTGGCCGAGACCGTGCATGCCGAGCATGAAGCGATCGTCGATGCCATCCGCCGTGGCGATGCCGCGGCAGCCCGCGCGGCCGCGGTGACGCACCTGCAATGCGCGGCGCGCCGGCTTGGCTTGGTGCTGCGCACGCGCGCCGATGAAGCGTCGACAGCGCGCGTAGCCAGCTCCCCTTCCCTTTCCTGAGACGACACCACCATCATGCAAACCGGCCAATTCGCCCAGCGGCTCACCGAGGCCCTCGGCGCCGACACCGTCCTGACCAACCCCGACGACATCGCCCCGTGGCTGTCCGACTGGCGCGGCATCTACCGCGGCCAGGCCCAGGCCGTGCTGCGGCCGCGCACCGTGGACGAAGTCTCGCGCGCCCTGGCGTTGTGCCAGCAGGCCGCGGTGCCGGTGGTGCCGCGCGGCGGCAATACCGGCCTGTGCGGCGGCGCCACGCCCGATGCGCAGGCGCAGAACGTGGTGCTGAGCCTGGACCGCATGAACGCGGTGCGCTCGCTCGACACCATCGCCAACACCATGGTTGCAGAGGCCGGCTGCATCCTCGGCAACCTGCGCCGCGCGGCGCAAGACGCCAACCGGCTGCTGCCGCTGTCGCTGGCCGCCGAAGACTCATGCCAGATCGGCGGCAACCTTGCGACCAATGCCGGCGGCGTGAACGTGGTGCGCTATGGCATGGCGCGCGAACTGGTGCTGGGCGTGGAAGCGGTGCTGCCCAACGGCGAGGTCTTCCATGGCCTGCGCACGCTGCGCAAGGACAATACCGGCTATGACCTGAAGCAGCTGCTGGTCGGCTCCGAAGGTACGCTCGGCGTAATCACCGCGGCCGCGCTGCGGCTGTTCCCGCGTACCGACACGCGCAGTGTGGTGCTGGCGGCGGTGGCCTCGCCGGCGCAGTCGCTGGCACTCTATGAACTGCTGTTTGAACAATGCGGCGCGCGCCTGCAGGCGTTCGAATTCTTTACCGGCGATTGCCTGGACTTGGTGCTCACGCACGCAGAGGGCGTGCAGGAGCCGTTCGCGCAACGCTACCCCGCCTACGTATTGGTGGAACTGGCCGACACCACGGACGAAGATGCGCTGAACGCGCTGCTCGAACGCGTTATCGGCGAAGCGCTGGAGCGCGAGCTGTGCCTCGATGCAGCCGTGTCTGCCTCGCTCGCACAATTGCAGGCGCTGTGGAAACTGCGCGAGGAAATCTCCGAGGCGCAGCGCGCCGACGGCCCGCACCTGAAGCACGACATCTCGCTCCCGATCGAGCAGATTCCGGCCTTCATGACCTCGATGGAAACGCGGCTGCGTGGGCTCGATCCCGCCATCCGGCCCTTTATCTTCGGGCACTTCGGCGACGGCAACCTGCACTACAACCTGTCGCGCCCGGCCGGCGCGCCCAAGGACTGGGCGGCCACGCAAGGCGATGCGGTGACCGACGCGGTGCTGGACGAAGTGATGCGCTACGGCGGCAGCATCAGCGCCGAGCATGGCATCGGCCAGCTCAAGCGCCATGCCTTCCTGACCATGAAGGACCCGCTGGAACTGCGGCTGATGCGCGAGATCAAGGCCGTGTTCGACCCGGCCGGGATCATGAACCCAGGCAAGCTGCTCTGACGGCCGCGGCCGTCAGAACGAAAAACGCGCCGTGGCACGGCGCGTTTTTTCCCGGTCAGGCGTTCCGTATCAGATGCCGCGCGACTGTTGCGAGGCCAGGATCGCGTGCGCGCCGCCCGGAGCCTGCGTCAGGTTCGGCGACGACGGGAAACCACGCTGCGGCGACGATGGCGACGGCGCATGCTCCAGCCAGTCCTTGACGCGGTTGGCATCGGCAAAGCGCGACAGCTTGCCGGCCGAGTCCAGGAACACCATCACCACGTTGCGGCCCTGGACCTTGGCCTGCATCACCAGGCACTGGCCGGCCTCGGAGATAAAGCCGGTCTTCTGCAGGCCGATCTCCCAGTTGCCGCCGCGCACCAGGCGGTTAGTGCTGACGTAGTGCTGGGTGCGGCCCAGCACGTTGACCTCATGCTCGGTCTGCGTCGAGAACTCGCGGATGGTCGGGTTGCGATACGCCGCGTTGACCATGCGCACCAGGTCCGTCGCGCTCGACACATTGCTGCTCGACAGCCCGCTGGAATCGACGAAGTGGCTGTCGTTCATGCCCAGCTCGCGGGCCTTGCGGTTCATCGCCTGGACAAAGGCCGGCAGGCCGCCCGGGTAGTTGCGGCCCAGCGCCGACGCGGCGCGGTTCTCGGACGACATCAGCGCCAGCAGCAGCAATTCCTGGCGCGTCAGCTGCGTACCAAAGCGCAGGCGCGAGCCGCTGTGCTTTTCGGTGTCGCGGTCTTCCTCGGAGATGGTCAGCACTTCGTCCATCGGCAGGCGGGCGTCCATCACCACCAGCGCGGTCATCAGCTTGGTGATCGAAGCGATCGGCAGCACCGCACTGGCGTTCTTCTGGAACAGCACCTCGTTGGAATTCTGGTCCATCACCAGTGCCACGCTGGAGCGCAGTGCCAGCGCGTCGTCAGTGTCACGCAAGCCCATGGCTTCGCCCAACGACGGCTTGGCCGGGGTGAAGGCGGCGCGCACGGGTGCGGCACGCTGGGCTACGACGGTATGGCGCTTGCCATTTTTCAGCACCACCACTTTGCGTGTGCTGCTTGCTTCGCGCTTGGCGACCTTGCCGCTACGCGAGCTCTTGGCAACAATCTTCGAAGCACCCTTTTTCTCGGCGTTAACCGATTTTGCCTGCTTTTTCGACGTTTTTTGGGTAGTTGCGGACTTGGTGGCCGCTTCGGCCACAGGTGCCGCGACCATCGACACCGATACCAGGACCGCGGTGGCAACAGCGGACAGGGGTGCGGAGCCGAAGAATCTGGAAAAAATGGAATCAGACCGGAACATGATTCGTTCAGCGCATAGGAATGGCGCTAGTGTAGGAAAGAAAGAAATTGTTAGCAAGATTAAAGACTTACAGACGCTCCTTAAAGTTCGATTTGCAAACATTTCCACATTGCGGAAAAAGCAACCAAAAGGTCACGTTTGCATGCGAACCGCCTCTGGCTTGCCCCAGGCGTACCCGGGTTCACCTTGCTGCCCCTTGGAACACTCCCAGCCAATACACGGAGTCGTCTTGTATATCGGCACTCATCGTTACACATTGATACAAACTTTTCTCAAACTTTGCTATGAGAGGAAACGCGCGAACCCGCTGACCGGCTCACGTTCCGTGGTCAGCTGGTTCTCGATCGCTTCCGGGTCGGCAAAACCCAGTGACATGCCGCATACCACCATTTCCTCCGGTGGCAGCCGCAGGTGGCTGCCAATAATCTTGTGGAACTGCGTGAACGCCGCCTGCGGACAGGTATCAAGCCCGCGCGCCCGGGCGGCGACCATGATGCTTTGCAGGAACATGCCGTAGTCCAGCCAGCTGCCCTGCTCCATGATGCGGTCGATGGTGAAGATCATCCCCACCGGCGCATCGAAGAAACGGAAATTGCGCGCGTGCTGCTCATGCATGCGCGCCTTGTCTTCGCGGCTGATCTCAAGCAGCCCGTACAGGTCCCAGCCCACCTTGCGCCGCCGCGACAAGTAGGGGTCGGCCCACTCGCGCGGGTAGTACGGATACTCTTCCAGGTACTTGCTGTCGCGCTCGGGGTCTTCGTAGGCGCCCAGCACATCGGCGCACAGCTTGGCCTTCGCCTCGCCGGACAGCACATAGACGCGCCACGGCTGCGTATTGGTGCCCGACGGCGCACGGCTGGCTACGGCCAGGATTTCCTCGACGGTCCGGCGCGGCACCTGCGTATCGAGAAAGGCCCGCACCGAACGCCGCGTCAGGATCGCGCGATCCACGCAGTCCACGGCATCCTGCGAACCGAATTGCACCTCGTGGGACATCTTGTTCATCTCCTGTTGCCCCGTTCTTACCCTTGCCCGCCCGTCACCGCGTCGGCCATCACCAACGGCAGCAGCGCCTCGCGCAGCGGCTCCGGCAACGGCACCGGCCGGCGCGTGGCGCGATCGACATAGACGTGGATGAAATGCCCCTGCGCGGCGGCAGTCTCGTTGTCGCCGCTGAACAGCCCGACCTCATAGCGCACGCTCGACGTGCCCAGTCTTGCCACGCGCAGGCCGGCCACCACGGTCTCGGGAAAGCTCAGCGACGAGAAGTAGTTGCACTGCGTCTCGATCACCAGCCCGATCGTGTCGCCCGACGTGACATCGAGCACGCCCTGCCGGATCAGGTAGGTATTCACCACGGTATCAAAGTAACTGTAGTAGACAACGTTGTTAACGTGGCCATAGACATCGTTATCCATCCAACGCGTGGTGATCGGCTGGAAGTACGGATAGGCACTGCGCGACTCGGCTTGCGGTTTCATGAGACGTGGACGGGACAGGATGGGATAGGAATATTCTGAAGTAGCCGCATACGCGACACTACCGGCGGATGACAAGTGCGACACCAAGCGCCGCGAGCACCATGCCGGCAGCGGCCAGCGGCGGAAAGCGCTCACCGAAGAGCAGCCACGCCATCACCGCGGTAGTGGGCGGCGTCAGGTACATCAGGCTCGACACCTTGGTGGCCGCGCCCCGCCGGATCAGCAGGAACAGCAGCGAGATGGCGCCGATCGACAGCGCCACCACCGACCACGCCATGGCACCAAGCATCGCGGCACTCCACTGTACCGCGCGGGTCTCGAACAGGAACATGAACGGCACGCACGCAAGTGCCGCCGCGGCGAACTGGATCACCGAGCCCATGCGCAGGTCGAACACCGGGCAGAAGTGCTTCTGGTAGACCGTGCCGACGGTGATGCTGAGCAAGGCGCCACCCGCCAGTGCCAGGCTTGCCGGCGTGAGTCCGCTGGCACCCAGCTTGTTGGCCACCACCAGCGCCACGCCGGCGATGCCGAGCAGCAGGCCCAGCCACGCGCGCGCGCCGATGCGCTCACCCATGCGCGTGGCGATCAGCGCGGTCAGGATCGGCTGCATGCCGACGATCAGCGCCGATACGCCGGCAGGCATGCCAAGCTTGATCGCAGCCCAGACGCCACCCAGGTAGCCCGTCTGCAGCAACAGCCCCGCTACGGCGATATGGCCGACCGCGGACCAGTCCGTTTGCGCCTTGCCCGGCAGGCGCGGCAGCGGCACGCGCGCCAGCAGCACGAATGGCACCATCAGCACCACCACGCCGGCAAAGCGCAGGAACAGGAAGGTCATCGGCTCCGCGTACGGCATGCCGTATTTGGCAACGATAAAGCCGGTGCTCCAGATCAGCACGAACAGCCACGGCATCGACGCCACCCACAGCGTGGCGCGGGCGCTTGACGCTGCTGCGCCGCCTTGCTCCATCACGCCGCTCATGTGGCCAGCAGCGCCTGTGCATGGCGCGCGTGATATTGTGCGGCCAGGCTTACGGTCTGCGCGTGGACCGCAACCGTGTCCTCGATCTGGTTGCCGTAGCCGCCCGCCATCGCCACCGCCACCGGCAACTGGCGTGCATGCGCGGCATCGAACACCAGCCGGTCGCGCCGTGCCAGGCCCGCCAGGGTCAGCCTGAGCCGCCCGAGGCGATCGCCCTCATGCGGATCGGCGCCGGCCAGGTAGATGATCAGCTCGGGATCGAAGCGGCTGAACAGCGTGTCCAGCGCCGCCTGCAGCGCCTGCGCATAGGTATCGTCGTCGCAGCCGTCCGGCAGGCCGACGTCCAGGTCGCTGGCCTCTTTGCGGAACGGATAGTTCTTCTCGCCATGCAGCGACAACGTGAACACGGACGGATCGCCTTGCAGGATCGACGCGGTGCCGTTGCCCTGGTGCACATCCAGGTCGACCACGGCCACGCGGCGCACGGCGCCATCGCGCTGCAGCACGCGCGCCGCAATCGCGGCATCGTTGAACACACAGAAGCCGCCGCCCTTGTCGGCATACGCATGGTGGGTGCCGCCCGCCAGGTTCACGGCAATGCCTTCGCGCAGCGCCGTCCGGCAGGCCTCGATGGTGGCGCCTGCGGAGCGCCGCGAGCGTTCCACCATGGCCTCGGACCACGGGAAGCCGATCTCGCGCTGGCGCGCCGCGTCGAGGGTGCCGGCTGACGCGGCCTGCACGTACCCGAGCGTGTGCGCCAGCAACAAGGCATCGTCGCCCGCGCGCGGCGCCTCAACCAGGCGCAGCCCCGGCACCTGCGCCGCGACGGCATCGCGCAGCATGCTGTACTTGCGCATCGGGAAACGGTGCCCGGGTGGCAGTGGCAGCACAAAATGGTCGGCATAGAAAGCGAGCATGGAAGTGGCCTGGGCGGTTCTGTTCACGTCTTTGTTTGGTTCCCGGCGCGGCCATCCGTGCGGGCGCGGGCAATCCGCGATGGTAGCACCCCTGCATGGCCCTCGCCGGAGCGCCCCGGAGTGGCGTCACAGCCGCTCCCGTGTATCGCCAGCAACGTTGTTTGTGCATTGCACAAAATCCACTTGACATTGGATCTGGCGCCCCTAAAATAGGAATTGTTGCGGCGCACCAAATAAGAAATGCGCCTTGACCCACCCACACGCCTGGGCTGGCCGAATCGGGCACAACACCGTCACGGCCCTGACATCTAGGCGGCTTAATTTGCTAGACCTTGAAGTTCACCACTGGAGACCAGCAATGATCCTCACCCCGGAACAAGTTGCAGCAGCGCAAAAGGCCAACCTCGAAACGCTGTTCGGCCTGACCACCAAGGCGTTTGAAGGCGTCGAAAAGCTCGTCGAGCTGAACCTGCAGGTCGTCAAGACTTCGTTCGCAGAAGGCGTTGACAACGCCAAGAAGGCGCTGTCGGCCAAGGACGCACAGGAACTGCTGGCCATCCAGGCCGCAGCCGTGCAGCCGGTTGCCGAAAAGACCCTGGCCTACACCCGCCACCTGTATGAAATCGCTTCGGAAACCCAGAGCGAGTTCACCAAGGTAGCCGAAGCTCAACTGGCCGAAGGCTCGAAGAACGTGCAAGCGCTGGTCGAGAACCTCGCCAAGAACGCCCCGGCCGGTTCGGAATCGACCGTGGCCATCGTGAAGTCGGCGATCTCCGCTGCCAACAACGCCTACGAGTCGGTGCAGAAGGCGACCAAGCAAGCGGTCGAAATCGCTGAAACCAACTTCCAGGCTGCGGCTACGGCTGCCACCAAGGCTGCCCAGCAAGCCAGCGCCACGGCCCGTACGGCCACGGCAAAGAAGACGACGGCTGCCTGATAGCTGCCTGCGTTGAAGATGGACCGGCTGCGGCCGGTCCGTTGGCAAAGCATATCGACGCCTGGCGTTTGCGGTATGTTTTGCCAACGATGAAGGTAGTGCCCTGACTGAGTTGCATCGGTGCTGCCTTGTCCGCCGATGTCTCCTCGGTACCGCGGTCTCCTTGTCCAAAGGTATCGTTAAACCCGACCTCTACAGGTCGGGCTTTTTTTTGTTCTTCACCTTGGCTTTTTGCCGCTTTGCGCGGAATCGGCAAACGCTAGCGGTCCCGCTCGTGCTGCGACAGGACCCATAGCATGGTTCCGACGGCCTCGGCCTGGGATCGCGCGCAGGTCTTGTCGAAGATGGCCCGCAGCTGCGTGCGCACGGTGGCCAGGGAAACTCCGGCAAGGGCTGCGTACTCGTCGGGGGTTTTGCCGCTGATCAACGCTTCGGCCACTGCCGCCTCGGCAACCGACAGCCTGAACGCCTGCTGCAGCGCCTTCGCGGCGACCATCGGCGCCGAGCCACGCCGCCTGGCAGTCAGCAGCAGCGTTGCCTCACCAAATGCCGCGCGCGTATCGTGCCCCGGCAGGCACGCGATACAGACGAAGATTTCGGGCGGCGCGCCCGCCGTGGTCCGCAGCGCCAGGCTCTCCGCCTTGCGTGTCTTTTCCACGCGGGCCATGGCGGCTTTCATGCCTTCGTTCTCCGCGGCGCTGCTGGCCGCGAGCCGGCCATGCTCGAGCCGCAGGCAAGTGGTGGCGCGCAATATGGCTTCGCCAGCGTGGTTGGCAAACATCACCCGCCCACGCCGGTCGAGCGCGAACACGGCCAGGCCGAGTTGCGCCATCAGTTCGGTGCCCACGGCGGCATCGCGATGCAGGACCCGGGCGTCCTGCCAGAGGTTGATGGCACGCTGCAGGTGTCCGGCCATGCCGGCCGCGGCGACGCGTTCCTGCATGGTGTAGGGCGGCCGGCCCTTGGCCCTGATCAACCCCAGCAGGATATCGTCGCTGCCGGGCCGGGCCAGCCGCAGGCCCATCAGGTAACGCAAGCCCGATGGCAACTGGTAATCCTGGAAAAACTCGCTGCGAGCAATATCCTGCTCACTGAGGTAATCCTGACAGCAGACCAACTCGCCAATGCCGGCCTTTTCGACAAAACTGCGACGCGGATCGAGTGCGCCGTAATACTGGTCGTAGCGCTGCACCACCGTATCCAAATCGACATCGGGCGTATAGATGGAAAGGTGGGGCGCATTGCGCAATACATCCCAGCTGAACATGTGGAATACATTGGCGCCCACGCTTTCGGCGACGCTTTGAAAAACGTCCAGGAAGCCCTCCTGCCGCAGCGCAGCCTCATAGAGGTCCCCGATAAGGTGTTCCTTTTCCGTCTTCAATTACCCGCTCCCCAAGGGCATTATTCATCAGGCGCTTAATTGATGTTCTGCGGCGCCGACAGTCTCTTACGGACCGGCATCAGCTTTGCATAAAGCGCGACCGAATGAGTGCCCCTCGCATTGGGGGTATTTCAAAGTTTCATCTAAATGAATGATGCGGCGCGCCCGGGCGATTCCGGAAAATCCCGCCAGCCAGGCGAATTGAAATCGACCCGCAGCACAAGAAAGCTCGCCCGAGGTTTGGGGATAAACGGGAATCAACTGTTGTATTGCATTGGGCGCTTTTCCTGAATTTCCTGGCCAATCAGGCGGCATAGGTCTTCGACCTGCCTGATGGTTTGCAGTCCATCACAGCAATAACCGGGGAAATCATGAAGCTCACACCTGTTGCGCTCGGCATCGCCGTGTTCGCATTGTCGGCTTGCGGCGGCGGCGACTCGTCCGACAGCGGCGCCGGCACCACTACTACCACCACGACGCCGCCTGTCACGTCGACACCCGCCAAGCAGACCGTCACTGGCGTCGCGGCCACCGGCGCAGCCATGCAGGGCGCCACCGTGACCCTGACCGACGCCGCCGGCAAGTCCGTCAGTTGCCCGGCGGACGCCACTACCGGCTCGTTCCAGTGTGATGTGACGGGACTCGCCGCGCCCTTTGTGCTGGCGGCCACCGGCAATGTCGCGGATTCGCAGGCCACGCTGATCAGCCTGAGCGCCACCGCGGGCACACAGACCATCAACATCACGCCGCTGACCAACGCGATTGCGGCAACCATCGTCGGCGACAACCCGACCAAGCTGCTTGCCGATACCGGCCTGCTGCAGTCGAAGATCACCGCGTCGGCGATCAGCACCACCGTGAAGGCCTACTCGGATGCGCTAGCCGACCTGCTGAGCGCCACCGGCAACGCCGGCGTGGACCTCATCTCCGGCCCGCTGACGGCGGGGGCGCCCGGCCTGGACCGCCTGCTCGACCAGTTGAAGGTCAACGTGCTGCCGGACGGTGCCGTGCAGCTCTCATCGGTGCCCGGCGCCTCCAGCGATACGCCTGCCCTGCTCCAGCTGGCACCCGGCGTGGCGCCGACAGCCAGCGATGCTGCGAGCCTGCCGAGCGTCGCTACCATCGGCGGGGTACCGGTACCCGTATCCGCCCTCCCGGCGGCCAGCAACCTGGCAGCGCTGCAAGCCGCCTTCAACCAATGCTTCGGTGGCAGCTCGACGGCCACCGCCCGCCTGAATGGCGAGGTAGCCGCGTGCGGCAAGATCTTCGTCGATGACGTGGATTCCGGCGTGCGGCAAGCCGGCGTGCCCTCGGCCTACCTGAACAACGGCGCGAGTGCCGAGAGGGAGTTCGCGCAGGGCGGCAGCGCGCCCGGTATCTTCGCCGACGACATGATGAACGGCGCCGCCTTCAGCCTGCCGGAAGTCATCCGCGTGCAGGCAACAGACAAGCTCTGGATCAAGCTGTCGTGGACCCGCACCGACGGCCTGCGCGACGGCACCCAGGCGATCGTGCAGGTGGCGCTGCAAGACAGCGCCCGCACCAACGACGACAACGGCTGGCGCATGGTCGGCAACCAGCGCAAGGTGCTGACCCGCGTCGGCGCCCTTGCCCAGAAATGGGACTGGCTGAATCCGGCAAAGGCGACCGCGGGCGCCAACGCCTTTGTGAGTTCGCTGAGCCTGCAAGTCGCCAACGTCGACAACCAAGGGGTGCCGGTCGATTTCGCCATCGTGAAGGGGCCGGGCTTGCGCAACGGCATCTTCCTGCAGCCGGTGGCCCAAGGCGGGGTCTGCGATACGCTGAACATCCGCGCACAGCTCGGCGCCTCGCAGACGCCGACCCAGGCCGCATCGCTTGGCCGCCTGACCTCCTGCCGCAGCAGCTACCGGCTCGCGGGCGTGGCACAGGACGTGTCGGCGCAAGCGCAGCTCGCCTGGCCGGTCGGCAACGCGGCCTGGGCCAGCCCGCAACTGAGCAGCGCGGAAATTGCCGCGATCACGCCGTTCAGTGTCTACACCTTTGACATCTACCAGCGCGGCAATACCACCACACCGGCGTACACGTACCAGGTCAGGTTGCGCACCCCGCCGCCGGCGCCGGAATCGCTGCGCCAGTATGCGTGGCAACAGGTCAGCCAGAGCGTGCGCGACTTGATCACGCCGACCTCCGCCACCGCATTCACAGGCGGCCCGACCTTCCCGGTCAGCTGGACTTCCGCCTCGGGCGTGCCCTTCGTCAAGCGGAGCAACGTGCAGGTCCGCTCCACCGTCGGCGCCACGCCTACGGTCTTCGTCAGCGGGTCGGCACAGGCCAGGCCGGTGGCCCCGGGCACGACAGTCACGCTGGACGTGCGGGGCGACCAGGGCACGGCCTTCCCCTCCGTTGCCGCGGCAACCGGCACAAACGACTCGTCGTTCGTCAACGTGACGTGGTCGGACGCCTTCGACCTGTCTTTCAACCACAGCGTCGAATACAACCACTGAAAGGCTGCGTGCTGCCACGCCCCGGGGAAGCGCCATGCTTCCTCTCGGCGTGGTTTTTTTGCTCTTCACCTTTCCATCAGGTTGGTCCCGGTGAACAGCGGCCGTGGGCCCCGAGCATGCATGCCGGCCTATTCTCCGATGCGCACAGGAATTCGCCGCCGCCCGAACTGACGCTCAAAATTCCCGAAACGTCCCGCAATCTGTGCAAAGCAGTCCGGGCAAGTTCCCGTGGGAGTCAGGCGATAGCTTTCGATCGCGTGCCAGTCGCGCACGATGAGCTGCGCGCGGCAAGCGGGGCAATGGGTGGTGGCACCGGCGGTGTCGTGCACGTTGCCGGTGTAGACGTAATGCAGTCCCTCCGCCAGCGCGTGCTTGCGGGCGCGCGCAAGGGTGGAACATGGTGTCGGCGGCACGTCGCGCATCTTGTAGTCCGGATGGAATGCGGTGAAGTGCAGCGGCACGTCGGGACCAAGCTCCCTGGCGATCCACCGGGCCTCGGCGCGAATCTCGTCATCGCTGTCGTTCTTGCCGGGAATGAGCAGCGTCGTGATCTCGAGCCAGACATCGGTTTCGTGCTTCAGGTACTGGAGCGTCTCCAGTACCGGCTGCAGGTGCGCCCCGGTGAAGGCAACATAGAACGCGTCGCTGAAGCCTTTCAGGTCGACGTTTGCCGCATCCATCCTGGCGTAGAAATCACGCCGCGCCTCGGCGCCCATATATCCTGCGGTCACCGCCACCGTCCTGATGCCCAGTTGGTGGCAGGCATCGGCTACGTCCATGGCGTACTCGGCGAAGATCACCGGGTCGTTGTAGGTGAAGGCCACGCTTTTGCAACCGTGCGCCGCCGCCGATGCGGCGATCGCTTCGGGCATGGCCGCATCGGCCAGGGTCTCCATCTCGCGCGATTTACTGATATCCCAGTTCTGGCAGAACTTGCAGGCCAGATTGCAGCCGGCTGTGCCGAACGACAGGACGGCGGAGCCCGGGTAGAAGTGGTTGAGCGGCTTCTTTTCGATCGGGTCGATGCAGAAGCCCGACGAGCGGCCATAGGCGGTCAGCACCATCCGATCGCCCACCCGCTGGCGCACGAAGCAAGCGCCGCGCTGCTCGCCATGCAGGCGGCAGTGGCGCGGGCACAGGTCGCATTGCATGCGGCCGTCATCCAGGAAATGCCAGTAGCGGCCGGCATAGCTCCCTGAACCGGGCACATCCTTCATGAGTGGTCCTTGTGCGGCTTGCTGATCACGGTTACCGACAATACATCCAGGTCGAAGAACGGGCTGTCAGCCGGAGGCGGGGGCAATCCGGCACCCCATCCGGCGATGGCATGCTTGATGTACTCTGCCATCTGCTCGTCGGCAACGTCCCTGGGCTGGTCGATCATCACGACATAGCGGCGAGTGCTCATGGCAGATCCTTTATGGCGCCCATGACAGGCAACCATGGTGGCATCACGAACGTATCCGGTGTCATCAATGCCGGCGACCCCATTCACGCGACGTCTAGCGATAGACCAGCACCGGAATCTTGCTGTGGGTCAGTACCTTCAGGGTTTCGCTGCCGATCAACAGCGCCTTCACACCCCGGCGCCCATGAGACGCCATGACAATCAGGTCACAATCGTTTTCTTCTGCAGCCTTGATGATGGCATCGTAGGGATGATCGTCGACCACGCTGCTGGTGTCGCAGGGCACGCCTGCCGCGGCGGCCTCTCGCGCGATGCCGTCGAGGTATTTCGATGCGTCCTCGAGGACAGCCTCTTCGAACTGCTCTCGCGTGTCGGTGAGCATTTCGGTGTGGTAAGTCGTGACGTGGAAATCCGGGCAGGCGCGCAGCGCCGTATTGCTGGCCTGCGTCTCCTGCGCGAACTCCAGTGCCTTGCGAAAGGCCGCTTCGGCCAGAGCGGAGCCATCCACCGCAACAAGAAGATGCCTGAACACGTCGTGCCTCCTTGTCAGCTGAACGGTAGCCACCGGGGGCCACCGGATCCCGCCAGCAGACATCCGGCAGCGATCGGCCGCGCGCGAGTATGCAGCGCCGGCCTCGGTCGCCTTGGGGTGCATGGCGGCTGAATTCAGTATAGGCAGCGAAGGTCTTGCACCGCTCCTGTCGCAATCTGCACATTGGCTGCCGACGCGAGCGGTACTGGCAGGCAGACCTCGCGGACGCCGGCAAATTCTGGCGGTTAATTGCATAATTGGCAATGAGAAAGCCCGCCTGGGCGGGCGGGCTTTCTCGCTTGCAGCGAACGGCGCTCAGCGCTTGCGCGGCGGCGGCACGTCAGTACACGTGCCTTCATAGATCTCCGCCGCCATGCCGATCGATTCACCCAGCGTCGGGTGCGGATGGATGGTCTTGCCGATATCCACCGCATCGGCGCCCATCTCGATCGCCAGGCAGACCTCGCTGATCAGGTCGCCTGCATGCGTGCCGACGATGCCGCCGCCGATCACGCGATGGGTTTCCTCGTCGAAGATCAGCTTGGTGAAGCCTTCGTCGCGGCCGTTGGCGATGGCGCGGCCCGATGCCGCCCAGGGGAACACGCCCTTGCTGTACTTGACCCCCTTCTCCTTGCACTCGTCTTCGGTCAGGCCGGCCCAGGCCACTTCCGGATCGGTGAAGGCCACCGACGGGATCTGCTTGGCATCGAAGTAAGCCTTCTCGCCATGCGCGGCCTCAGCGGCAACGTGGGCTTCATGCACCGCCTTGTGCGCCAGCATCGGCTGGCCGACGATATCGCCGATCGCAAAGATATGCGGCACATTGGTGCGCATCTGCTTGTCGACGTTGATAAAGCCGCGCTCGCTCACGGCCACGCCGGCCTTCTCTGCGCTGATGCGCTTGCCGTTGGGCGAGCGGCCCACCGACACCAGCACCAGGTCGTAGCGCTGTGGCTCGGCCGGCGCGGCCTCGCCTTCGAACTTGACGTAGATGCCGTCCGGTTTGGCTTCCACGCCGACGGTCTTGGTCTTCAGCATGACCTTGCCGAAGCGGTCCTTGTTCTTCTTCTCCCAGACCTTGACCAGGTCGCGGTCAGCACCGTTCATCAGGCCGTCGAGCATTTCCACGACGTCGATGTCGGCACCCAGCGTGCTGTACACCGTGGCCATTTCCAGGCCGATGATGCCGCCGCCGATGACCAGCATCTTGTTGGGCACTTCGGGCAGCTCCAGCGCGCCGGTCGAGTCGACGATGCGCGGATCTTCCGGGATGAACGGCAGTTTCACCGCCTGGCTGCCGGCAGCGATGATGGCCTTCTCGAAGCGGATCACGGTCTTCTTGCCGGTGCTGCGCTTGCCCTCGCCTTCGGTCAGCTCGACCTCCATGTGATGCGGGTCGAGGAAGTTGCCGATGCCGCGCACCACCTGCACCTTGCGCGCCTTGGCCATGCCGGCCAGGCCGCCGGTGAGCTTGCCGACCACCTGGTTCTTGTAGTGGCGCAGGCCGTCCAGGTCGATCTTGGCTTCGCCGAACAGGATGCCGTGGGCGGCCAGCGCCTTGGCTTCGTCGATCACGGCGGCGTTGTGCAGCAGCGCCTTGGACGGGATGCAGCCCACGTTCAGGCAGACGCCGCCAAGCGTGCTGTAGCGCTCCACCAGCACGGTATTCATGCCCAGGTCTGCGGCGCGGAAGGCGGCCGAGTAGCCGCCGGGGCCGGCGCCCAGCACCAGCATCTCGCACTGGATATCGGCGCCACCGCTGTGGCTGGCGGCAGCAGGAGCCGGTGCCGGAGCCGCCGCCGCGGGTGCGGGAGCCTGCGCCGGTGCCGGAGCTTGCGCGGGCGCCGGGGCGGCCGCGGCCTGCTGGGCCTCGATGGTGCAGATCACCGCGCCCTGGCCGACCTTGTCGCCGACCTTGACCTTGACCTCGACCACCTTGCCGGCGGCCGACGACGGCACGTCCATGCTGGCCTTGTCGGATTCCAGCACGATCAGGGACTGTTCCACCTCGACCGTGTCGCCGGCCTTGACCAGCACCTCGATCACTTCCACCGCGTCGAAATCGCCGATATCCGGCACCTTGACTTCGATCACACTCATGTTTGCTCCTCTATGCGCGCCCGCCTCTCGGCTTCAGGGCGCGCCGTCGTTGTTGGTTGCCGCGCTGTCGGGTGCCGTACTGCCGGTTGCCGGATTGCCGCCCGAGGCACCGCCAGCCGCCGGCGCCGGTGCGGCGTCACCCTCGTGCAGCCGCACGGTGTGCACCTCGATCGGCCCCGCCGAACTCTTGTCGAACTCCACGCCCGCATCGACGCCGATGCGCGCGATCTCGCCCGCATCCAGGTCCGGCCGGTCATAGACCGCATGCATCGCGCCCAGCGCGTAGTTGCGGCCCGAGCCGATACCCCAGAAGCGGTCGAACGAAAACACCTCGCGGTACGAGTAGACGCCGAAGATGCCCGCCGGATTGGCGATCAGGCATACGATCTGCGACGACTCGTAGGGATCGTCCTCGTCTTCCTTGGTGTTGACGAAGTAGTCCGACTTCAGCTTCTCATGCACCTTCAGGAAGGTGCGGAACACGTCATCACGCGAGCCCAGCCGGCACTCTTCGCCCAGCCCCGCCAGCAGCGTGCGCATGACCGGGAAGTGCGCGGTGGTCCCGGCCAGCGCGATGAAGCCGTCGCCTACCGGGAACACCTTCTGGTTGCGCTCGTAGGCGCGCGACAGGCGCGTGTCGCCAAAGGTGACCAGCGCATCTGCCGCGATGGCCACCTCGGCGCCCTTCCTCACGACCACGCAGGTAGTCATGGCTCGCTCCCGGTTGCGCGTGGTGCGCCGGGCAGGCCAGGCCGTCGGCCTGCCCGCCCGGCGCAACCCCGCTTACAGCAGGATGCGGCGGAAATCCGCCAGCAGTTGCCCGAAGTACGTGTTGAAGCGCGCCGCTTCGGCACCGTCGATGACGCGGTGGTCCCACGACAGCGACAGCGGCAGCGTCAGGCGCGGGGCGAACTGCTTGCCGTCCCACACCGGCTTCTGGTACGACTTGCACACGCCCATGATGGCCACTTCCGGCGCGTTGATGATCGGCGTGAAGTATGTGCCGCCGAGGCCGCCCAGCGAAGAGATCGAGAAGCAGCCGCCCTGCATCTGGTCCGGCTTGAGCTTGCCGTCGCGGGCCAGCTTGGCGAGCTCGCTCATTTCCTGGCTGATCTCCAGCACGCCCTTCTTGTCGGCGTCCTTGATCACCGGCACGACCAGGCCGTTCGGGGTGTCGGCGGCAAAACCGATGTTGAAGTACTTCTTCAGCACCAGGTTGTCACCATCGAGCGACGCGTTGAAGTTCGGGAACTTCTTCAGCGCCGCCACCGTGGCCTTGATCATGAACGCCAGCATCGTTACCTTGATGCCGGACTTCTCGTTTTCCTTGTTCAGCTGCAGGCGGAAGGCTTCCAGCTCGGTGATGTCCGCTTCGTCATGGTTGGTGACGTGCGGGATCATGACCCAGTTGCGGTGCAGGTTGGCACCCGAGATCTTCTTGATGCGCGACAGGGCCTTGCTTTCGACCTCGCCGAAGCGGGTGAAATCGACCTTCGGCCACGGCAGCAGGCCGAGCTCGCCACCACCGGCGCCAGCCGCGGCGGCCTGTGCGGGCGCGGCGGCCTGGCCGCTCATCACGCCCTTGACGTAGCCCTGCACGTCTTCCTGGGTGATACGGCCCTTGGGGCCGGTGCCCGGCACGCGCGACACGTCCACGCCCAGCTCGCGTGCGAACTTGCGCACCGAGGGGCTGGCGTGGGCGGCCTTGCCGGTTACGCCAGCGGCGGCCGGCGCGGCAGCAGGTGCTGCGGCCGGTGCCGGGGCGGCGGCTGCGGGGGCCGGTGCCGGTGCCGGTGCGGGCGCGCTGGCAGCCGGGGCCGGAGCCGGAGCCGCGGCGGCAGCTGCCGGGGCGGCGGCTGCGGCGGCGCCTTCCAGGATCAGCAGCAGCGTGCCTTCGGCGACGTTGTCACCGACCTTGACCTTGACTTCCTTGACCACGCCGCCTTGCGGCGACGGCACGTCCATGGTGGCCTTGTCGGACTCCAGCGTCACCACGGCGTCTTCGGCGTTGATGGTGTCGCCCGCCTTGACGTGGACTTCGATGACCGGCACGGCGTCGTAGTCGCCGATATCGGGCACCTTGACTTCGATGGTGCCGCCACCGCCACCGCCAGCGGCCGGGGCCGCGGCTGGGGCTGCCGCGGGGGCAGGAGCCGGTGCGGGGGCTGCGGCGGCCGGCGCCGGGGCTGCTGCGGCGGCGGGCTCGTTGGCCGCCTCCAGCATCACCAGCACCGAGCCTTCGGACACGTTGTCGCCCACCTTGATGCGGACGTCCTTGACCACGCCGGCCTGCGGCGAGGGCACGTCCATGGTGGCCTTGTCCGATTCCAGCGTCACCAGCGCGTCTTCCGCGTTGATGCTGTCGCCGGGTTTCACATGCACTTCGATGACGGGAACGGCGTCATAGTCGCCGATATCCGGCACCTTGATTTCAATCGCTTGACTCATTCAGTGTCTCCTGGGCAGGCCGGCACGCGCGACATCCGCAAGCGGCGAGATTACCTTCGCCGCCCGCTTCTGTCACGCCGCCATGCCGCAAGGCGCCGTCCGGGCTCTGGCCGGGGCGCCCGCGGCACGGCGTTGCCGTACTGCGGGGGTTGGTGCTGGCTGCCGGATCAGACCGACATCGGGTTGGGCTTGTTCGGGTCGAGGTTGTACTTCTTGATGGCCTCGGCAACCTTGTCGCGGCCGATCGCACCCTCGTCGGCCAGCGCCTTGAGCGCGGCCAGCGTGACCCAGTAGCGGTCCACTTCAAAGAAGTGGCGCAGCTTCTCGCGCGTGTCCGAGCGGCCGAAGCCGTCGGTGCCCAGCACCACGTAGCGGCGCGGCACGAACGGACGGATCTGCTCGGCAAACGCACGCACGTAGTCGGTGGAGGCGATCACCGGGCCGCGGGCCGACTTCAGGCTCTTGGCCACGTGCGATTCGCGCGGGGTCTCGGTCGGGTGCAGCAGGTTGAAGCGCTCGACGTCGTGGCCTTCGCGGGCCAGTTCGGTGAAGCTCGGGCAGCCCCACAGGTCCGACTCCACGCCCCAGTCCTTCTTGAGCAGGTCGGCAGCGGCGATCACCTCGCGGAAGATCGTGCCCGAGCCCAGCAGCTGCACGCGCGGCGCGTTGCTGTTCTCGACGCCCTTGCGGAACTGGTACATGCCCTTGACGATGTCCTGCTCCACGCCAGCCGGCATTTCCGGATGCTCGTAGTTCTCGTTCATCACCGTCAGGTAGTAGTAGACGTCTTCCTGCTCGGCGTACATGCGGCGCAGGCCGTCCTGCATGACCACCGCCAGTTCGTACTGGAAGGTCGGGTCGTACGAGATGCAGTTCGGGATCGCGGCGTGGAACACGTGCGAGTGGCCGTCTTCATGCTGCAGGCCTTCGCCGTTCAGCGTGGTGCGGCCGGCGGTGCCGCCCAGCAGGAAGCCGCGCGAGCGCATGTCGGCAGCGGCCCAGCACAGGTCGCCGATACGCTGGATGCCGAACATCGAGTAGTAGATGTAGAACGGGATCATCTGCACGCCGTGCGTCGAGTACGACGTGGCGGCCGCGATCCAGTCGCACATGGCGCCGGCTTCGTTGATGCCCTCCTGCAGCACCTGGCCAGTCTGCGATTCCTTGTAGAACATCAGCTGGTCATGGTCTTCCGGCACGTACTTCTGGCCTTCCTGGTTCCAGATGCCGACCTGGCGGAACAGGCCTTCCATGCCGAAGGTGCGCGACTCGTCCGGCACGATGGGCACCACGTGCTTGCCGATCTGCTTGTCTTTCAGCAGCGTGTTCAGGATCCGCACGAAGGCCATGGTGGTGGACACTTCGCGGCCTTCGCCGGTGGCCTTGAGCAGCGCGTCGAACGCGGACAGCTGCGGGACCGGCAGCGCTTCGGCCTTCTGGCGGCGGGCCGGCAGGTAGCCGCCCAGGTTCAGGCGCGCCTGGCGCATGTATTCCAGTTCCTTCGAACCTTCCGGGAAGGTGATGTACGGCACATCTTCCAGCTGGTCGTCGGCAACGGGGAGATTGAACTGGTCGCGGAACTTGCGGATCGCGTCCACCGGCATCTTCTTCTGCTGGTGGGCCACGTTCATGGCCTGGCCGGCGTCGCCCATGCCATAGCCCTTGATGGTCTTGGCCAGGATCAGCGTGGGCTGGCCCTTGTGCTCGCTGGCGGCCTTGTAGGCGGCGTAGATCTTGTGCGGATCGTGGCCGCCGCGGTTCAGGCGCCAGATGTCGTCGTCGGACCAGTCGGCCACCATCGCCTTCAGCTCAGGCGTGTTGAAGAAGTGCTCGCGGACATAGGCGCCGTCCTTGGCCTTCATGGTCTGGTACTCGCCGTCGACGCATTCCATCATGCGCTTCATCAGCAGGCCCTTGGTGTCGCGCGCCAGCAGCGAATCCCACTTGCTGCCCCACACCACCTTGATCACGTTCCAGCCGGCACCGCGGAATTCGGATTCCAGTTCCTGGATGATCTTGCCGTTGCCGCGCACCGGGCCATCCAGGCGCTGGAGGTTGCAGTTGATGACGAAGACCAGGTTGTCGAGCTTCTCGCGGCCGGCCATGCCGATCGCACCCAGCGATTCCGGCTCGTCGGTCTCGCCGTCGCCCAGGAAGGCCCAGACCTTGCGGTCGCCGGCCTTGGCCAGGCCGCGGCTGTCCAGGTACTTCATGAAGCGGGCCTGGTAGATGGCCATGATCGGGCCCAGGCCCATCGACACCGTCGGGAACTGCCAGAAGTCCGGCATCAGCCACGGGTGCGGGTAGGACGAGATGCCCTTGCCGTCCACCTCCTGGCGGAAGTTGTCGAGCTGGTCCTGGGTCAGGCGGCCGAGCAGGAAGGCGCGCGAATATACGCCCGGAGCCGAGTGGCCCTGCACGAACACCAGGTCGCCGCCGCCGGCTTCCGACGGGGCGCGCCAGAAGTGGTTGTAGCCGACGTCATACAGCGTGGCCGCCGAGGCGAACGACGAGATGTGGCCGCCGACGTTGGTGTGCTTGTTGGCGCGCAGCACCATCGCCATGGCGTTCCAGCGGGTGTACGAGCGGATCCGGTGCTCGATGTCCTGGTCGCCGGGGATGCGGGCCTGCTGCTCGACCGGAATCGTGTTGATGTACTGCGTCTCGGCGTGGAACGGCTGGGTCACGCCGTTCACGCGTGCGTATTCGATCTGCTTGTCGATCAGGAAAGCGGCGCGCGCCGGACCTTCGGCGGCCAGGACGCCCTGCAGGGCGTCGAGCCATTCATGGGTTTCCTGGGGATCGGCGTCGTTGGCGCTCGAGGCGCCGAGAATCTGCTCTGGTACGGCGGACATGACTGTCTCCTGGGTGAATTCTTTGCATCCGCGCCCGCGCTGGCAGCGCCCGGACACGACTTTACGTATGACTCGCACCGACTTGCGGATCCGGCACCATGCCGCCTTGCATCGGGGCCGCCGCCGGGAAACCTGTTCCGGTTTCTCCGCGCGGCAGGCGCATGGCTGCCGCCCGCATTCTTGGGTCGAACCGATTCTATGGAAGCCCAAAGTCCAGCACAAGTGAAATTTTCAAATTGCGGTATCGTTTTTTATAATGCGGAATTATGCGGCGGCGCACCAAGAATCACTGCCCGGCTGCCCCGCCATGCGCCATAAGCCTGCCCGCCCCGGCCGCAGCAGCAATGTTTTCATTGGCGCTTTCCCCAAGCGACGCACCGCAATAATCTCGGTACACTGGTCGGTCAGCCGTCAATCCCTCCCATGCCGTTTTTCGACCGACTCCTTTCCAGCCTGCGTGCAGCCATGCTTCCTCCCGACGCGTCGGGGTCAGCCAAGGCGGCCGGAGGCGATCCCGCGCACGCCCCTTCGCCGGCTGCCGGACTGGGGCCGATCGAGGCGCTGGGCCCCGACGACGGCGCCCCCGTGGCCGCACCGCGCGGGCTGTGGTGGCTGCGCTGGCGCAACCTGGTGGCCACCAGCTGGTTCATGTTCATCCCGCTGGTTGCCATCGTGCTGTTCACGGTGGCCATGGGCGTGATCCTGTGGTCCCTGCACGAGACCGAGCGCCAGCAGCAGCGCGACGCCCTGTACCGCGACGCCGCCTGGGCGCAGCAGCGCGTGCGCCTGTCCCTGCTGAGCAACCAGGACCAGCTGGCCTCGCTGGCGCGCGACATCGCCGCCGCGCAGCTTGAGCAAGGCGCCTACCGCACCGCGGCGCAGGAAATCCTGCGCGAAAACCCCGAGATCGTTTTCATCAACTGGCTCGATGCCACCAAGCGCGGCCGCTGGTCGTTGCCATCGACCTCGGAATTCGCCAGCCGCCTGCGCGAGAACCAGGACCAGCCGCTCGAACCGGAAGTGCTCGACACCTTCGACGCCGCGCGCGAGACCCAGCGAGTGGTCTATTCGCGCCCGCTGGTCAACGAGCGCGGCGACAGCTTCATGCTGATGGAAGTGCCGATCGTGCGCGACAACGAGTTCCTCGGCACGCTCGGCGCGCTGTACTCGATCAACGGCATCCTGACGCACCTGCTGCCGCCCGAGCTGACCGAGCGCTACCGCTTCTCGCTGATCGACAAGAACAACCAGACCCGCGCCAGCACCTCGTTGCGGCCGGTGCCGGGCAACGCGCTGTCGTACGAGGTGCTGCTGGATCCGCCGGGTCACTCCCTGTCGCTGCGCGCCGATGCCTACCCGCCGGCGTCGAACCTGCCCAACAACATGCTGCTGTGGCTGGTGGTGGGGCTGTCGTGCTTCCTGCTGTGGAGCCTGTGGAGCATGTGGCGCCACACCAGCCGCCGCTCCGAGGCGCAGCGCGCGCTGCTGGCCGAGACCTCGTTCCGGCGCGCGATGGAAAACTCGATGCTGATCGGCCTGCGCGCGCTCGACCTGAACGGCCGCATCACCTATGTCAACCCGGCCTTCTGCCGCATGACCGGCTGGCAGGAGAACGACCTGGTCGGGCGCCTGCCGCCCTTCCCCTACTGGCCGCCCAACGACCAGCAGGAGATGCAGAAGCAGATCGACCTGACGCTGCAGGGCAAGTCGCCCGCCGGCGGCTACGAGATGCGCGTGATGCGCCGCGACGGCAGCAGCTTCTACGCGCGCATGTACGTGTCGCCGCTGGTGGACAGCCGCGGCCGCCATACTGGCTGGATGAGCTCGATGACGGACATCACCGAGCCCAAGCGCGCGCGCGAGGAACTGGCCGCGGCGCATGACCGCTTCACCACGGTGCTGGAAAGCCTGGATGCCGCGGTGTCGGTGCTGGCCACCGACAAGGCGGAGCTGCTCTTTGCCAACCGCTATTACCGCCAGCTGTTCGGCTGGGAGGCCGAGGGCCACCTCAAGCTGGCCGGCGACGACCTCGACAAGGACCAGGTCTCCAGCGACAACACCGACTATGTCGACGCCTATGCCGGCCTGCCGGCGTCCGAGCTGATGCCGTACGCATCGGACGCGCGCGAAGTGTTCGTGCCGGACATGCAGAAATGGTTCGAAGTGCGCCGCCGCTATATCCAGTGGGTCGACGGCCACCTGGCGCAGATGCAGATCGCCACCGATATCACGGTGCGCAAGGCCGCCGAGGAAATGGCGCGCCAGCATGAAGAGCGCCTGCAGTTCACCAGCCGCCTGACCACCATGGGCGAGATGGCCTCGTCGCTGGCGCATGAACTGAACCAGCCGCTGGCGGCCATCAACAACTACTGCATGGGCGCGGTGGCGCGGCTGCACTCGGGCCGCAGCACGCCGGAGGACCTGATCCCGGTGCTGGAGAAGACCTCGGCCCAGGCGGTGCGCGCCGGCACCATCATCAGCCGCATCCGCGGCTTCGTGAAGCGCAGCCAGCCGCAGCGGCGCGAGGCCGCGCTGCACGACATCGTCGCCGACGCGGTAGGCCTGGCCGACCTGGAGGCCACGCGCCGCCGCGTCACCATCCTGACCCGCCTGCCGACCCCGCCGCTGACGGTCTATGTCGACCCGGTGCTGATCGAGCAGGTGCTGGTGAACCTGCTCAAGAACGCGGTCGAGGCCATGGCCGGCCTGCCCGCCCTGCACGCCGGCGGCGTGGTGCGCCTGCACGCGCGGGTGGAGCCGGGCGAGATTGGCGACAGCGTCCATATCGACGTGATCGACCAGGGCCCGGGCGTGGACGAAGCCACCAAGGAGCGCCTGTTCGAGCCCTTCTTCAGCACCAAGTCCGACGGCATGGGCATGGGGCTGAACATCTGCCGCTCGATCATCGAGTCGCACCAGGGCCGCCTGTGGGTGGAGAACAATGCCGACGGCATCGGCTGTACATTTAAAATCATGCTGCCGCTGCAATCGGCGCTGGCCGAGCATTAAGCCGAAGCACAGGCCCTGTTGCCGAGGCCTTCGCGCCCGGGCATGCCCAAGGATTCCACAAAAAGCCGGCCCGCCCCGTTTCCCCCACGGATGTGGGGGGCCTGTCTCGCCACAGAGGGCCGCTGCCGGTTACACTTCGCAGCAATGAATTGTTGTCCCGAGGAGACTACATGACCGCAACGCCAAACCCCACGCCCCACCGCGGCGAGACCGTGTTCATCGTCGACGACGATGAAGCCATGCGCGACTCGCTGACCTGGCTGCTGGAGGGCAATGGCTACCAGGTGCGCAGCTTCACCAGCGCCGAGCAGTTCCTCGCCGCCTACGATGCCAGCCAGGTGTCGTGCCTGATCCTCGACGTGCGCATGCCCGGCATGAGCGGCCCGGAACTGCAGGAGCGCATGCTGGCCGAGCAGATCGACATTCCCATCGTCTTTATCACCGGCCACGGCGACGTGCCGATGGCGGTATCGACGATGAAGCGCGGCGCCATCGACTTCATCGAAAAGCCCTTCGATGAGTCCGAGCTGCGCGCACTGGTCGAGCGCATGCTGACCAAGGCCCGCACCGACCATTCCGCCGCACGCGAGCAGCGCGCCGCCAAGGACCTGCTGGGCAAGCTGACCACGCGCGAGCAGCAGGTGCTCGAGCGCATCGTTGCCGGCCGCCTGAACAAGCAGATCGCCGACGACCTGGGCATTTCCATCAAGACCGTGGAGGCGCACCGCGCCAACATCATGGAAAAGCTCAACGTCAACACCGTCGCCGACCTGCTGCGCCTGGCGCTGTCACGCAACAGCTGAGCGGCTGGCGCCTGCCTCTGCCTGACCCGGTGCGGCCCGCGGCCGCATCGGCTGCCCTCTCCGCGCGCCGTCCGGCGCCGCCCCTGCCCCCCTCAGTCCCGTCAGCGGTCCAGGTATTCCTCGTCCCGGAACGTGACCACCCATTGTGGCCGATAGACCACAAAAATCGCCACCAGCATGCCGGTCAGGAAGGCCTCGCCAAAGGCCAGGATGACGGCTGCCGTCAGGGTATCGGCAATGCTCCATGGCAGGCCCGGCGCCGTCAGGTGGCGCCAGCCGGCCTCGGCCGCGCTGGCGCCCAGCGCGGCCAGCCCGGCCGTGAAATAGCCGTGTCCGAGGATAAAGACGAACGGATGCCGCGGCAGCAGACGCCGCATCATCGCCTGCAACGCTGCGGAGATCAGCGCCGGCAGCAGCGCCAGCCAGACGTAGCGCACCCACAGCGAGGGCCAGTCGAACTGCGCCCAGCCATGCCCGGCCAGGTATTCGAGCCCGAACAGCGACACCACGTCCACCACGAACAGCGACAGCAGCGCCAGCGGCAGCCCGAACAGCGTCACCATCAGCGTGGCGCCGAGCAGCTGGATCACCAGCCCGCCGACCAGGGTGGCGCGCAACGTCCACAGCAGCGCCACCAGCACCATCGCACCCAGCCAGGCGTTCTGCAGCGCATTGCGCCGCAACAGCTGCCAGGGCCGGCGCGTCAGCGCCCACAGCAGTGCCGCCAGGGACAGCAACAGCAGCAAGGGATGGGACAGCAGGGATGGAAGCGCGGTGTGCATGCGGCCGATGCTACCAGCGCTGCCCCGCCCGGCCCTTGCACCCGCTCAAGCTCCGTGCGGCAAGCCCCACGCAACCTTTATAATTCCGCCTTTAGCCCAACCCGCGCTCCGGCGCGCGGCGGCACCTCCACCTCCCGGCCACAAACCCGCCCTGCCTCCATGCCTGCCCAACTGATCGACGGCAATGCCCTTGCCAAACAAATCCGCTCCGAAGCCGCCCTGCGCGCCGCCCGCCTGACCGAGCGTGGCCACCGGCCCGGCCTGGCCGTGATCCTGGTCGGCGAGGACCCGGCCAGCCAGGTCTACGTCCGCAACAAGGTCAAGGCCTGCCAGGACAACGGCTTTCATTCCTCGCTCGACCGCTACCCGGCCGACCTGTCGGAGGCGGAACTGCTGGCCCGCATCGAGGCCCTGAACCAGGACCCCAACATCCACGGCATCCTGGTGCAGCTGCCCCTGCCCAAGCATATCGACAGCCACAAGGTGCTTGAAGCCATCGCCCCGGAAAAGGATGTCGACGGCTTCCATGTGGCCAATGCCGGCGCGCTGATGACCGGCGCCCCGCTGTTCCGCCCGTGCACGCCCTACGGCTGCATGAAGATGCTGGAATCGGTCCAGTTCCCGCTGCGCGGCGCCCGCGCCGTGGTGGTGGGCGCCTCCAATATCGTCGGCAAGCCGATGGCGATGCTGCTGCTGCAGGCCGGCGCCACCGTCACCATCTGCAACAGCAAGACGCGCGACATCGGCGCCCATACCCGCGACGCGGATGTGGTGGTGGCCGCGGTCGGCAAACGCAACCTGATCACCGCCGACATGGTCAAACCGGGCGCGGTGGTGATCGACGTGGGCATGAACCGCGACGACAACGGCAAGCTGTGCGGCGACGTCGACTTTGCCGGCGTGCGTGAAGTCGCCGGCTACATCACGCCGGTGCCGGGCGGCGTCGGCCCGATGACCATCACCATGCTGCTGGTCAATACGCTGGAAGCCGCCGAGCGCGCCGCCGGCTGAGGCCGCGCGTACGATACGCCACCCGGGGCCCTGGAAAATCCGGTGCCCCGGCCCCATCTGCGGGATTATTGCCCGATCGAGGCCAGCCAACCGAGAACACGCCATGGACCAAGCCGCCAACGCTACCAATCCTCTGCTGGACTTTTCCGACCTGCCCCGCTTTGCCGAGATCCGGCCCGAGCACATCAGCCCGGCGCTGGACGTGCTGCTGGAACGCGCGCAGCAGGCTGTCGCCCGCGCCGAAGATCCCGCCACGCCCGCCGACTGGGGCAACGCCGTGCAGGCGCTGGAAGCGGCCACCGAGCCGCTGGGCCGCGCCTGGGGCGTGGTCAGCCACCTGAGCGCCGTGGCCGATACGCCCGAACTGCGCAAGGCTCACGCCGAGAACCTGCCGCGCATGACCGAGTTCTGGTCCTCGCTCGGCCAGAGCCTGGCGCTGTATGACAAGTACAAGGCGCTGGCTGCCAGCCCGGAGTTCGCCGGCATGAGCGCGGCGCGCCACCAGCTGATCGAAAACGAACTGCGCGGCTTCCGCCTGGGCGGTGCCGAACTGCCTGAAGACAAGAAGCCGCGCTTCGCCGAGATCCAGGAACAGCAGGCCCAGCTGTCCAAGGCCTTTTCCGACCACGTGCTGGATGCCACCAACGCCTACGCGCTGCATGTCGAGGACGAGGCCCGCCTGTCCGGCCTGCCCGATGACGCCAGGGAAGCCGCCCGCCATGCCGCAGAGAAGGATGGCAAGGCCGGCTGGAAATTCACGCTGCACTTCCCGTCCTACTTCCCGGTGCTGCAGTACGCGGACGACCGCGCGCTGCGCCAGACCCTGTATGAAGCCAATGTAACGCGCGCCTCGGAACTGGGCCCGCAGCATGGTCAGGGCCAGGCCGACTGGGACAACACCGCCAATATGCGCGAGCAGCTGGCCCTGCGCCGCGAGGAGGCGCAGATGCTGGGCTACCAGTGCTACGGCGAAGTCTCGCTGGTGCCGAAGATGGCCGAATCGCCGGCCGAGGTGCTGAAGTTCCTCGACGAGCTCGCCGTCAAGGCGCGCCCCTACGCCGAGAAGGACTGGGCCGAAATGAAGGCCTTTGCCGCCGCAGAGCTGGGGCTGCCTGAGCTGGCGCCATGGGATGTCGCCTATGCCTCGGAGAAGCTGCGCCAGCAGCGCTATGCGTTCTCCGAGCAAGAGGTCAAGCAGTACTTCCCGGAAGCGAAGGTGCTCGAGGGCCTGTTCGGCGTGGTGCAGAAGCTGTTCTCGGTGCGCATCGAGCCCGAGCAGGCGCAGACCTGGCACAAGGACGCGCGCTTCTTCCGCGTCACCACCGCCGACGGCACGCTGCTGGCCCAGTTCTACATCGACCTGTACGCGCGCGAAGGCA
The DNA here is from genome assembly GCF_058787975.1 of Cupriavidus sp. FW305-26. Taxonomy (NCBI): domain Bacteria; kingdom Pseudomonadati; phylum Pseudomonadota; class Betaproteobacteria; order Burkholderiales; family Burkholderiaceae; genus Cupriavidus; species Cupriavidus sp. FW305-26. Next base: position 80,126 of record NZ_JBYTAH010000008.1, on the reverse strand, counting down.
AGCGCGGCGGCGCCTGGATGGACGACGCGCGCGGCCGCAAGGTGCTGGAGCAAGGCGGCGTGCAGACGCCGGTGGCCTACCTGACCTGCAACTTCTCCGCGCCGGTGGGCGACAAGCCCGCGCTGTTCACGCACGATGAAGTGATCACCCTGTTCCATGAGTTCGGCCACGGCCTGCACCACATGCTGACGCAGGTGGGCGAGCTCGGCGTGTCGGGCATCAACGGCGTGGAATGGGATGCGGTGGAGCTGCCGTCGCAGTTCATGGAGAACTTCTGCTGGGAGTACGAGGTGCTGACCGGCATGACGCAGCACATCGACACCGGCGAGCCGCTGCCACGCGCGCTGTTCGACCGCATGCTGGCCGCCAAGAACTTCCAGAACGGCATGATGACGCTGCGCCAGATCGTGTTCTCGTCGTTCGACATGCACCTGCACACCGACTTCGATCCGGCCGGCGCCACCTCGGTGCTGGACCTGTCGCGCCAGATCAACGACCGCGTGCACGTGGTGCCGCAGCATCCGCTGTCGCGCTGGCCGAACACCTTCAGCCATATCTTCGCCGGCGGCTATGCGGCGGGCTACTACAGCTACAAGTGGGCCGAGGTGCTGTCGGCCGACGTGTACGCGGCGTTCGAGGAAGCCGCTCAGCTGTCGGGCAGCGTGCTCGACAGCGAGACTGGCGCGCGCTACCAGCGCGAGATCCTGTCGGTGGGCGGCAGCCGTCCGGCAATGGACTCGTTTGTCGCGTTCCGCGGCCGCGCGCCGCAGATCGACGCGCTGCTGCGCCACGGCGGGATGGCAGCATGAGCGCGGCCGCCCTGCCCGCCAGCGGCCCGCTTCGCATTGCCAGCTGGAACGTCAACTCGCTCAAGGTGCGCCTGCCGCAGGTGCTGCAATGGCTGGCCGAGCAGGACCAGACCGGCGCGCCGATCGACGCGCTGTGCCTGCAGGAACTGAAGCTGCCGGACGACAAGTACCCGCTGGCCGAACTGGAGAACGCGGGCTTCCACAGCATCTACACCGGGCAGAAGACGTACAACGGCGTGGCCATCCTCGCACGCGACGCCAGCATGCCCGGCCCCGCCGACGTGGTGCGCAACATCCCCGGCTTCGAGGACGCGCAGCAGCGCGTGATCGCTGCCACTTATGGCGACCTGCGGCTGGTCTGCGCCTACTTCCCCAACGGGCAGGCGCCGGACTCGGACAAGTTCGTCTACAAGCTCAAGTGGCTGGACGCGATGACGGCGTGGCTGCGCGAAGAAATGAAGCGCTACCCGAAGCTGGCGCTGCTGGGCGACTTCAATATCGCGCCGGAAGACCGCGACGTGCACGACCCCAAGAAATGGGAAGGCCAGAACCTGGTCTCGCCGCAGGAGCGCGCCGCCTTTGCCGCACTGGTGGAGCTCGGCCTGGCGGATGCGTTCCGCCAGTTCGAGCAGCCGGAGAAGGCCTTCTCGTGGTGGGACTACCGCATGATGGCGTTCCGCCGCAATGCGGGCCTGCGCATCGACCACATCCTGCTGTCGCCGGCATTGACCAGCGGCTGCAGCGCCTGCGTGATCGACCGCGTGCCGCGCACGTGGGAGCAGCCGTCGGACCACACGCCGGTGGTCGCCACGCTCAGTTGCAACTGAACGCGCCGCTGGCGCCGCGCGCGGGTTCAGGCAAGTCCGCACAAGCCCCGCTCGCCGCGCGGCGCCGCGCCCGCTACACTGCGGGCATGAGCCACACCCGCCAGGCCATGTTCCGCCACCGCAACCTTCCTCACCTGCTGCTGCAAGCGCGCGAGACATTGCTGGCCGGCTTTCGCCCGATCCTGCGGCAGTTCGGCATCACCGAGCAGCAATGGCGCGTGATGCGCACGCTCAACGAGCGCGAGCCGATGGAGCCGAACCAGCTGGCCGACGCCTGCCTGATCCTGAGCCCCAGCCTGACCCGCATGCTGTGCGGCATGGAAGACGCAGGGCTGGTCGAACGGACCCGCTCTGCCACCGACCAGCGCCGCCAGCTGGTCAGCCTTACGCCGTCGGCGCGCGCCATCATCGTGCAAATGGAGCCGCTGGTCGATGCGCGCTACCAGGAGCTGGCGCAGCGGCTCGGCCCGGAGCGCCTGACCGAGGTCTACCGCGCGCTCGACGCCATGCTGGCCGGCCTGGCGCCGCAGCCGAACCTGCCCGAATCCACCCCGCCCGAATCCGTTGCCTCGCCACCGCCTGGGCGCGGCGGCGAGGCCGGCTGAGCCTGCCCCTTCATTGCCGATGCCCGCGTCCCATCCCGGATCACTTCTGCCGCGCCTGTTCCCATGGAGCCAGCGCGTCGACAAGACCACGCTGCGCGCCGACCTGGTGGCCGGCCTGCTCGGCGCCGTGCTGGTGCTGCCGCAGGGCGTGGCCTTCGCCACGCTGGCGGGCCTGCCGCCGCAATATGGCATCTACAGCGCGGTGGTGCCGTGCATCGTGGCGGCGCTGTTCGGTTCGAGCTGGCACGTGATGTCGGGGCCGACCAACGCCAATTCGCTGGCATTGTTCGCGATGCTGAGCCCGCTTGCGTTTGCCGGCAGCCCGGCCTATATCGGGCTGGCGCTGGCGGTCACCATCGTGGTGGGCGTGATGCAGCTCGCCGTGGGCACGTTGCGGCTGGGCACGCTGGCCAACTTTATTTCGCCGTCGGTGCTGCTCGGTTTCACCTGCGGCGCCGCGACGCTGATCGGCCTGTATGCGCTCAAGGACCTGTTCGGGCTGGCGGTGCCGACCGGCACCAGTGCATTCGGCGTGCTGCGCCACCTGTTCGAGAACATCGACGCCATCAACTGGGGCGCGGCCGCCGTAGGCGCGGTCACGCTGGTGGTGACGCTGCTGTGCAAGCGGCTGTGGCCGCGGCTGCCGTTCATGCTGCTGGGGCTGCTGGCCGGCTACGGCGTGGCGCTGCTGCTGAACCAGTCCGGCGCGGGCGGCGCCCACCATGTCAACGTGGTCGGGCCGATCCCGTCGGCGCTGCCGCGCTTCCACCTTCCCGATGTGGACTGGCGCAAGCTGCCAGACCTGCTGGGCATCGCCTCGGCGCTGACCATCGTCGCGCTGGGCCAGTCGATCTCGATCGCCAAGGCGGTGGCGCTGCGCTCGGGCCAGCATATCGACGCCAACCGCGAGTTCATCGGCCAGGGCCTGTCCAATATCGCGGGCGGCTTCTTCTCGGGCTATATCTCGTGCGGCTCGCTCAACCGCTCGGTGCCCAATTTCGAAGCCGGCGCGCGCACGCCGCTGGCCAGCGTGTTCTCGGCGCTGTGGCTGGTGGCGCTGGTGGCCGTCAGCGCCCCGCTGCTGGCACAGATCCCGATGGCGGCGATCGCCGCGATGTTGCTGCTGGTGGCGTGGGGCCTGCTCGACACCGCGCGGCTGCGCCGCATCTTCACGCTCAGCCGCACGGAATTTGCCATCGCCATCGGCACCTTCGCCGCCACGCTGGTAATCCGGCTGGAGATGGCGGTGCTGCTCGGCACCGTGCTGTCGCTGGTGGCCTACCTGTACCGCACCTCGCGGCCGGCCGTGCGCAGCCTGGTGCCCGATGCCGACGATCCCGGCCGGCGCTTCACGCCGCTGGACGAGCTGCGCCGCCCGCAGCCGGAATGCCCGCAACTGAAGCTGCTGCGCATGGAAGGCGCGATCTACTTCGGCGCGGTGCAGTACGTGACGGATCGCCTGCACTGGCTGCGCACGGTCAACGCCGGCCAGACGCACCTGCTGGCGATGACCAAGAGCATGAACTTCATCGACCTGGCCGGTGCCGAGATGTGGGAAAACGAGCTCGCCGAACGGCGCGCGCTGGGCGGCGATCTGTACTTCCACCGCCCGCGCACGCAGGTCTTGCAGACCTGGGCGCAGACCGGCTTTACCGACAAGCTCGGAGCCGACCATATCTTCCCGACGAAGCGGCAGGCGCTGCACACGATCGTCGGCCAGCTCTCGCCGGAAATCTGCGCGCAATGCACGGTGCGGATCTTTGAAGAATGCGCATCACGACCAGGCGCCGCGACCCCGGCAGCACAATGAACTGAAGCGCCGGCGCGTCGGCATGAGCGGCGGCCGCGCACCAGCGTTCAGCAACAGTACGGCTGCAGGAAAAACCTGGAAACTGAAACGGGAAAAGCGGGGATCTGCCTGTGCCGGCGTTGCCGGCTTGGCACGCAAGGCCGGACGGCCCTACGTCTGGGAACCTGATAACAGATAGGCGCCCGCGGCATGCCGGAGCCTGGCCGGGGCATCCATCCGCATCAGATCGGCGCCACGTGGGCGCGCTTGACGACGATTGGCTGGGGCGCGCCCTGCTCGATCAGCACCACGGCGGCGCGTTCGATGGTTTCGCGGCCGGCACGGAATGCCTCTTCCAGCGACAGGACCTGGTCGGCACTGAAGCCTTCCCACAGTGCTTCGCGTGTCACCACGCAAGTCACCTTCTCGCCATTGACAAGTGCCTGGAACAACAAGCCTTCATTATTGATGTCGTAGCGCTCTTGCTCTTGGAATTTGATTTCCATCGGTGCAGCCCTCCATATGCAAGTGGAGAAACATCCTAACATGGCTCCGGCAAAATCGTATGGATAGAGCCCATGCGAATGCGCTCATTGCGAAGACCATCACGGCCGCCTTCGAGTTCCATCCGCGCGTATGTGTGGCTCCCGGTCACAATGACGGGGTTGTTCCGGCAAGTGCGTCAAACATTTGACAGCGCCGAAAATCATGCTAGAATCTCGGTCTTCGTTGGGGCGTTAGCTCAGTTGGTAGAGCAGCGGACTCTTAATCCGTAGGTCGAGTGTTCGAGTCACTCACGCCCCACCACCGAATACAGAAAGGCCGGAAGCAGCAATGCTTCCGGCCTTTTGCTTTGTGCGCTTGCCTGATTGGCTAATCCGCCGCGGCGCAGGCACGTGCCCACGCCACAGCGGCCCCGTGCATCAGGCGCCCTGGCTGGCGCGCTCGAACAGCGTGCGCGCCAGCGCGCGATGGCGCAGCAGCACGTTGGGCAGGTCGGCCGTCAGCAGTGCACCGTCGCGCACCACTTCCCTGCCGTTGATCACGCTCGCCGCGACATTGGCCGGCGTGCAGAACACCAGCGCCGCCACCGGGTCATGGCCGGCGCCGGCAAAGCCGACCTGCGACATGTCGAAGGCGACAAAATCCGCCGACATGCCCGGCGCCAGCGCACCGATATCGTCGCGGTTGAGCACGCGCGCGCCACCCAGCGTGGCAATCTCCAGCGCCTCGCGCGCGCTCATGGCGGCCGGCCCGTAGCCAACGCGCTGCAGCAGCATGGCCTGGCGCGCCTCGCCCAGCATATGCGCGCCGTCGTTCGACGCGCTGCCGTCCACGCCCAGGCCCACCGGCACGCCGGCATCGCGCATGGCGCGCACCGGTGCAATGCCGGATGCCAGCCGCATGTTCGAGCACGGGCAATGCGCCACGCCGGTCCCGGTGCGGGCAAACAGTGCGATGCCCTCGTCGTCCAGCTTGACGCAGTGCGCATGCCACACATCGTGTCCGACCCAGCCCAGGTCCTCGGCATACTGGGCCGGCGTCAGGCCGATTTTCTCACGCGAGTAGGCAATGTCGTTGTCGTTCTCGGCCAGGTGCGTGTGCAGCGACACGCCATAGTGCCGCGCCATATTGGCCGACTCGCGCATCAGGTCGCGTGACACCGAAAACGGCGAGCACGGCGCCAGCACCACGCGCAGCATCGCGTGGCGCGCACTGTCGTGGTACTGCTCCACCAGCCGCTGGCTGTCGCGCAGGATGGCGGCCTCCTCTTCCACCACCACGTCCGGCGGCAGGCCGCCCTTGCTGCGGCCCACGCTCATCGAGCCGCGCGCGGCGTGGAAGCGCATGCCCATCTCCTGCGCCGCGGCAATCGAGTCATCCAGGCGCGAGCCGTTCGGGAACAAATAGAGGTGGTCGCTGGTGGTGGTGCAGCCCGACAGCATCAGCTCGGCCATCGCGGTCTTGGTCGACACCGCGATCATTTCCGGCGTCAGGTGCGACCACAGCATGTACAGGTTGGTCAGCCACGAGAACAGCTCGGCGTCCTGCGCGGCTGGCACCGCGCGCGTCAGGCTCTGGTACATGTGGTGGTGGGTGTTGACCAGACCGGGCGTGACCACGCGACCGCGCATGTCGAGCACCTGCGCGCTGCCGTCGTCGACCATGCGCCGGTACTGCGGCGGCAGTTCCGAGGTCGGACCGACCCACTGCACGGCGGGGCCTTCGGCAACCAGGGCGCCATCGCGGATCTCGCGGCGCCGCGCATCCATGGTGACCAGCACGTCGGCGCTCAGGGCAATCAGGGTCATGGCGGAATTCCTTCTGCAAAACGAATTGGGGGACTGGATGGCAGCCAGTCTACGGCGGCGAAGTGCAATCCCCCAAGCGCAGAATTCCGATCATCCTGTCCACAAAAAGTGGACACCTGCGACACCCTGTTGCTCAGCGCGCCTGCGCGAACAAGACCGCCAGCGCATCGCCGATGCGCTCGGCCATCAGCTCGGCAGCGGCGCTGAGCGGGCCGCGAGCGCGCGCCACCAGCGTCAGCGTCTGGCCCTGCAGGTGGCGGTCGCGCAGTGGCACGTAGACCAGCGCCTGGCGGGCGCGCTCTTCCATCACATCGAGCGGGTTCAGCAGCGCGATGCCGGTGCCCAGCATCACCAGTTGCCGGATCAGCGCGGTCGAGGTGGACTCCGCCACCGGCGAGACCTCGATCGCATTGCGGGCAAAGGCCGCATCCAGGATGGCGCGGATCGACAGCGAGGGCGCCGGCAGGATCAGCGGATAGCCGACGCATTCGCTCAGCAGCGCCGATTGCCGGGCCGCCAGCGCATGGCCCGGCGGCACCACCGCGCCGATCTGCCAGTCGCTGGTGGCCAGCGCGCGGAAGGCGGGCAGCTCAGGCAGGTCATAGCCAAGGCCCAGGTCGGCGTCGCCCTGCCCCACCGCCGTGGTGATATCGGCCACCGGCAGGTCGGCGACGCGCACCACGATGCCCGGGTAGCGCTGGCGGAAGTCATGCACCAGCGACGGCATCAGCGAGCCCGCCAGGCCGGCCGTGACCGCCACGGTGACCTCGCCGCGGCGCGCGCCCTTGAAGTCCTCGATGCGCTCGCGCAGCGCGTCGTGCTCGCGCAGCGTCTGGCGCACGTGGGCCAGCACCATCTCGCCCAGCGGCGTCAGCCGCAGCCGCTTGCTGATGCGCTCGAACAGCGGCGCGCCCAGTTCCGCCTCCAGGTCCAGGATCTGGCGGTTGACCGCGGTCGGCGCCACATGCAGGTGCTCGGCCGCCTTGCGGATCGAACCGCGGCGGACGACCTCGTCGAGATAGCGCAGGACTCTGGCGTGCATGGACTGAGCAAGCAGTTGGATAGTAACCACCGCGCGGGACGCGCGCGGTGGCTGGCATTGTAGCGGCCAGTGCAGCCTGGCTCGCAAAAATTGCGCGAAGGCTATTGCGTCTTATCAGATACCTTGCTAAAATCTTTTTCTTCGTTGGGGCGTTAGCTCAGTTGGTAGAGCAGCGGACTCTTAATCCGTAGGTCGAGTGTTCGAGTCACTCACGCCCCACCAGCGAATTCAGGAAAAGCCGGAAGCCTTGCTTCCGGCTTTTTTCATTTCCGCCGCGCTGCTTTGCGCGCGCGGTCGGCATGGCTGCCGGTTTCTTGATACGCGGGTTCTCACCAATTCCCCTGCGCCCGCTTTCCCGGTTGAATCGCATCCGCGCACATTGTGGAACATAGTTCCGTATCGCGGAACAATCGCAAGGTGCCGGCCGTCGCCGCATCCCGGCACGGCCCGGTCATGCCAGCGCGGGGAATCGTGACAGCGCGGGGCGCAGACGAAAGGTCTGGGTCCGAAGAAACGCCTGCAGCCCGCCTGGCGAATCAGTGAAAGAAGAACGGAGGCACTCCTTGAAAGCAGTTATCAGCGCCGGCGCAGCCGCCTGCATCGCGGCCCTTGGCCTGGCCCACGGCCTGGCCCAAGCCCAGTCCTACCCCAACAAGCCGATCCGCCTGATCGTTCCGTTCGCGGCCGGCGGCACCACCGACATCGTTGCGCGCGCGGTCTCCGACGGCCTTGGCCGCGAGCTGGGCCAGCCGGTGGTGGTGGAAAACCGCGGCGGCGGCGGCGGCGCGATCGGCGCCGACGCGCTCGCCAAGTCCGCCCCGGACGGCTACACGCTGGGCATCGCCACCGTCAGCACGATGGCGACCAACCCCGCCACCAACCCCAAGAACCCGTACGACCCGCTCAAGGACTTCGCGCCGATCACCAACCTGGTCAACGTGCCGAACGTGCTGACGGTCAACCCGAAGGTGCCGGCCAAGACCCTTAAGGAGTTCGTCGCGATGCTGCAGGCCAGCCCCGGCAAGTACAGCTACGCCTCGGCCGGCAAGGGCAGCATCTCGCACCTGGACGGCGAGCTGTTCAAGGACATCACCAAGACCGACATGGTCCATATCCCCTACCGCGGATCGGGCCCTGCGCTGAACGACACGCTGGCCGGCCAGGTCAACGCGCAGTTCGACAACCTGCCGTCGTCGATGCCGCATATCCAGGCCGGCAAGCTGCGCGCGCTGGCAGTGGCGGCGCCCAAGCGGGTCGAGGGCCTGCCAGACGTGCCGACCTTTGCCGAAGCCGGCATGAAGGACATGAACAACATGGCCTGGTACGGCCTGGTGGCCCCGGCCGGCACGCCGGCGGCAATCATCACGCGCGTGCATGATGCCGCGGTCAAGGCGCTGCAGGACCCCAACGTCAAGCGCCGCCTGGCCGACAGCGGTGCCTACACCGACGGCAACACCCCGGCGCAGTACGCCGCCCAGATCAAGCGCGAGCTGGACCTGCGCAAGAAGATCGCACGCGACCAGAACATCACACTGGAATAACCGGACGGCGAAACCGTCCCGCGAGGGGTCATGACCGGCTGCCACCTGGCAGCCGGTTTTTTTATGGCTGCCAGTTGAAAATGTGCCATCAGTCACCCACATCTGCCCCAGAATCGTTGCATTTGATCCGGCGCAGTACGCAGGCAACGCCATCGGTATTCAATACTTGTAGAAGAAACTTTCACTTTGCGGACAAGCGCTGACTCGGTACATTAGCCGGGTGTTCCGCCACATGTGCCCGGCCGCCACCGGCCAGGCTCGGCCCCAAAACCGGATTCGCGCAGGCGCTGCGCGACCGTCAATCGCGAGGATAAGCAAGATGCTGAAGAAGACCGTTTCGACCCTGATCGTTGCAGCACTGGCCGCGCTGGGCGCGACGCAGGTCTATGCGCAGAAGAACTACACCGAAGGCGGCGATCTCTACGGTGGCAGCCACACCAAGAAGGCCAGCCCGAACCAGAACCCCGCCAAATCCGGCAAGTTCGACCCGTACACCGATGGCGCCAAGCAATCGACCAAGTCGGACCTGACCAACTCGGGCAAGAAGTTCGACCCGAACACGGATGGCGCCAAGGCCGGCAAGTTCGATCCGTACACCGACGGCGCCAAGGCCGGCAAGGCTGATCCGTACACCGACGGCGCCAAGGCGCCTGCCAGCCAGGGCGGCAAGGCGCAGTAAGCCTGCCCCGCCGCCAACCGGCGGCACCAAGGCAAACAGCCCGCTTGCGCGGGCTGTTTTGCTTTCTGGCGGAGGCCGCGCTCAGGCTGCCATCGCCTGGGCCGGCTGCGCGGGCAGCATGGTGCCGCGGTCGCGGAAGCCGACATGCCAGGACAGCGCCTCTTCCAGCAGGTGCGGGGTCTGGCCGCCATGGGTGCTGGCGCGCCGGAAGTAGTCGCCCAGCAGCTCGCGGTATTGCGGGTCGGCACAGTTGTCGATGACCGTGCGCGCGCGTTCGCGCGGCGCCAGGCCGCGGAGGTCGGCCAGGCCGCGCTCGGTGACGATGATGTCGACGTCGTGCTCGGTATGGTCCACGTGCGCCACCATCGGCACGATGCTGGAGGCATCGCCGTCCTTGGCCACCGACTTGGTCACGAATACCGACAGGTGCGCATTGCGCGCAAAATCGCCGGAGCCACCGATGCCGTTCATCATGTGCGTGCCCCCCACATGCGTGGAGTTGACGTTGCCGTAAATGTCGCACTCGAGCGCCGTGTTGATGGTAATCAGCCCGAGCCGGCGCAGGATCTCAGGATGGTTGCTGATCTCCTGCGGACGCAGCAGCAGGCGCGAGCGATAGCGGTCCAGGTTGGACAGGAAGCGCTGGTACACCTCGCGCGTCAGCGTCACCGAAGAGGCCGAGGCAAACGCCAGGCGCCCCGCATCCAGAAGTTCGATGGTGCTGTCCTGCAGCACCTCGGAATACATCTGCAAGTCGCGGAACGGTGAATCGACCATGCCGTGCAACACCGCGTTGGCAATGGTGCCAATGCCCGCCTGCAGCGGCTGCAGCGAGGGCGAGAGCCTGCCGGCGCGGACTTCGCGCAGCAGGAAATCGTTGAGATGGCCGGCGATATTGCGGGTATCGGCATCCGGCGGCAGCGCGTTGGACGGGCTATCGTCCTTGGCGGTGATGACGATGGCCGCGATCTTCTCGGGATCGATGGGGATATACGGCAGGCCAATGCGCTGCTCGGGCGCAATCAGCGGGATCGGCTGGCGGTACGGGCGCCGCACCGGGAAGTAGATGTCGTGCAGCCCTTCCAGCTCCAGCGGCATGTTCAGGTTGATCTCGACGATCACCTTGCGCGCCAGTATGGCGAAGCTGGCCGAGTTGCCGACCGAGGTGCTGGGGATGATGCCGCCCTGCTCGGTGATCGCCACCGCTTCCACCACGGCAACGTCCACCGGTGCGATCTGGCCGGAACGCAGTTGCTCCACGGTCTCGGACAGGTGCTGGTCGATGAACATCACTTCGCCTGCGTTGATCTTGCGGCGCAGCGTCGCGTCGGACTGGAACGGCAGGCGGCGCGCAATCACGTCCGCCTCGGCCAGTACCCGATCGATGTCGTTTCCCAGCGACGCGCCGGTCATCAGGGTGATGCGCAGCGGCTCGGTGGCCGCGCGCCGCGCCAGCGCAAACGGGACTTCCTTGCAGTCGCCCGCGCGCGTGAAACCGCTCATGCCTACCGTCATGCCATCGCGGATCAGCGCGGCGGCTTCGTCGGCCGAGACTACCTTGTCGTGCAGCCTGGCCAGGCGAATGCGTTCCTTGTACATCCTTATCTCCGGTCTGGCGGCCGGGCCCGTGCCCGCGCCGCGCGCCCCTGCTGGCCTGAAGGCTCGTTGGCGGGGTCTCCGGCAGGCAGTGTAGCCAGCCGCATACATTCTGGCTGTGATTTAAAGTCATGGCTCCCAGTCGCTTTATTCATAGCTCAAGCCATGCCAGGGGTCGTGCGGGATACTATGTCCCTGTGGTGCCACAGGGCATTCCCGACCTGTCACAATTCCGGCAAAAGATTCTGGTAGTGTCTGGCCCATCGGTCGACCGTGCCCCGCCAGAGAGGCTGCGGCGCCCGTGCCGCCCGGGCCGGCCATGCTCCGGCCCCTGGTACCCGCGCGACGGATGCCAGCGCATCGCAGTGGCGGCAAACCAAAACAGGAGACGCCATTCATGCAGCCAAGACCCCTCGAACCCAGCGAGCCGGTTGTCCTTGCCCTGGTTGATGCCGTAACCGCCTGGCAAGGTGCGTTGGAACAGACGCTATGCGCCTCTGGCCTGAACTACTCCCAGTGGCTGCTGCTGCGGGCCATCCGCCAGGATGCCTTCGTGCGCGGCTCGCCATTGACAGGCCCGATGCCGATCGATGTCGAGCGTTCCGAGACGATGCTGGATGAACTGCGGCGCGACGGCTGGATCGAGTACGCCGGCACTCAGGCGCCCCGCATTGCAGAAAGCGCAGCCAACCGGCTGCAGCGCACCGCGCAGGCCCTCAGCGCGCTGCACAGCGTGTCAGTGGCGGCGTTCAGTTCGCAAGAGCGCGCTGCGCTGGGCACCCTGCTGGAGCGGATGAAGACCACGCTGAGCGACCACACCACTCGCCAGGTTCGCGCGGGCACCGAAGCCGCCCGGCAGGAAAAAGCTGTCGCGCCCTCGCATTGCCCCGGCCTGCCGCCGGTCGCACACCGCCCCACCTCTTGCCCCACCCTCGCCGCCACGCGCCTCTGAGCGCCGCGCAAGCCGTCCCGCGGGCAGCAGCGGGAGGCCGCCCACCTTTTCTTCGCGCGCCATCGTCATACCCGCCACTTTTCTTGCGCCGAGCATGCGGATTTTTCCTAAAGTATGAGCATGCCCCGGCACATGCCGCGGGCCGCCCGTCGACACCGCGAGGAGGGATCATGCCGCAGGAGAACGAAGACAAGGTCGCGCACCTGCTGGACGAACTGGCCAGCTTCGCGCGCGAGCGGCTGCCGGCGGCGATGTTCGCCGTGGTCGAGCCCTTCCTGCTGCACTACTACGACCAGGCCGACGCCGAGGACTTGCTCCAGCGCGACGTCGACGATCTCTACGGCGCCGTGATGGCGCACTGGCAGACCGCACAGAAATTCACCCCCGGCAATGCGCGCATCCGCGTCTACAATCCCAACCTGGAAGAGCACGGCTGGCACTCGGACCACACCGTGGTCGAGATCGTCAATGACGACATGCCCTTCCTGGTCGACTCGGTGACGATGGAGATCAACCGGCAGGGACTGGCGCTGCACTCGGCCATCCATCCCGTGTTCCGGGTCTGGCGCGACGCGCGCGGCGGCATCGAGCGGATCGCCCCGGGCGGCGCCGGCGAGGCCGGGGACAGCTCGCGCCTGGAATCCTTTATCCATTTCGAGATCGACCGCAGCGGCGAGGCCGCGCGGCTGGAGGCGCTGCGCAGCGGCATTGCGCAGGTGCTGGTCGACGTGCGCGCGGCGGTGGAAGACTGGTCGAAGATGTGCGGCATCACCCAGGCCACCATCGCCGCCATGGCGCAGGCGCCCGACGCGGCCGCGCCGGAGAGCGTCGAGGCGCGCGCCTTCCTGGACTGGATGATGGATGACCACTTCTCCTTCCTCGGCCAGCGTGACTACCAGCTGGTGTCGCAGGACGGCCGCTACTTCCTGCGCGGCGTGCCGGGCTCGGGCGCGGGCATCCTGCGCGAAAGCCTGCGCGAGCCTGATGCCGAAGACCTCACGCTGCTGCCCGCCGCGGCCACCGCGATCATCGAAGGGGCCTCGCCGATCTTCCTGACCAAGGCCAATTCGCGCGCCACCGTGCACCGGCCGGGCTATCTCGACTATGTCGGCGTCAAGCTGCTCGATGAAAAGGGGCAGCTGTTCGGCGAGCGGCGCTTTGTCGGCCTGTACACCTCGACTGCCTATACGGCGCCGATTGCGGAAATTCCGCTGGTGCGGCTCAAGTGCGCCAATATCCTGGCGCGCGCGGGCTTCCTGGCCAAGGGGCACCTGTACAAGTCGCTGGTGACCATCCTTGAGCAATATCCGCGCGATGAACTGTTCCAGGCCACCGAGGATGAACTGTTCGACATCACCACCGGCATCCTGCGGCTGCAGGAACACCAGCGCACCCGGCTCTTTGTACGGCGCGACCGCTTCGACCGCTTTGTCTCGTGCCTGGTGTTCGTGCCGCGCGACAAGTACAACACCGACCTGCGCCAGAAGATCCAGAGGCTGCTGACCGCGGCCTTCCACGGCACCAGCTGCGAGTTCACGCCGCTGCTGTCCGAGTCGCCGCTGGCGCGCATCCAGCTGACCGTGCGCGGCGAGCCCGGCACCATGCCGCATGTTGATACGCGTGAGCTGGAGGCGCGCATCGTGCACGCCAGCCGCCGCTGGCAGGACGATCTCGCCGAAGCCCTGCATGAAAGCCACGGCGAAGAGCAAGGCAACCGGCTGCTGCAGCGCTACGGCGGCTCGTTCCCCGCCGGCTACCGTGAGGACTACCCGGCCCGCACCGCGGTGCGCGATATCGAGCTGATGGAGCACGCGCTGCGCGGCAACGGCATGGCGATGAACCTGTACCGGCCGATCGAGGCCGCGCCGGGGGTGTTCCGCTTCAAGGTGTACCGTGCCGGCGAGCCGATCGCGCTGTCGCACAGCCTGCCCATGCTGGAACACCTGGGCGTGCGCGTGGATGAAGAGCGCCCCTACCTGATCGAACCCGACAGCGGCGCGCCGGTATGGGTGCACGACTTCGGGCTGGAGATTGCCGACAGCGGCGGCGCGGCGGAATTCGACATCGCGCGCGTCAAGGCCTTGTTCGAGGATGCGTTCGCGCGCGCCTGGCACGGCGAGATCGAGAACGACGACTTCAACCGCCTGGTGCTGCGCGCCGAGCTGGCCGCACGCGACGTCACCATCCTGCGCGCCTATGCCCGCTACCTGCGCCAGGTAGGCTCGACCTTCAGCGACGCCTATATCGAGCGCGCGCTGACCGGCAACGCGGCCATTGCCGCCATGCTGGTCGGCCTGTTCGTGGCGCGCTTCGACACCTTCAGCGAGGTCGCCACCGACACCGCCCGCCAGGCGCGCTGCGACAAGCTGCTGGCCGATATCGGCGCGGCGCTGGACAAGGTGCCCAACCTGGACGAGGACCGCATCCTGCGGCTTTTCCTGGGCGTGATCAACGCCACCGTGCGCACCAACTATTTCCACCGCGGCGAGGAAGGCCAGCCGCGCCCATATGTGTCGTTCAAGTTCAATCCCGCGCTGGTCCCCGGCCTGCCCGAGCCGCGCCCGATGTTCGAGATCTGGGTCTACTCGCCGCGCGTTGAGGGCGTGCACCTGCGCGGCGGGCGCGTGGCCCGCGGCGGACTGCGCTGGTCAGACCGGCGCGAGGACTTCCGCACTGAAGTGCTGGGCCTGATGAAGGCGCAGATGGTCAAGAACACGGTGATCGTGCCGGTGGGCTCCAAGGGCGGCTTCGTGGTCAAGCGCCCGCCCCCGCCCACCGACCGCGATGCGTTCCTGCAGGAGGGCATCGCCTGCTACCAGACCTTCCTGCGCGGGCTGCTGGACCTCACCGACAACCTCGTCGGCGGCCAGCTGGTGCCGCCACCCGAGGTGGTGCGCCACGACGACAACGACCCCTACCTGGTGGTCGCCGCCGACAAGGGCACCGCGACGTTCTCCGACTTCGCCAACGCGATCTCGGCCGAATACGGCTTCTGGCTGGGCGATGCCTTTGCGTCCGGGGGCTCGGTCGGCTATGACCACAAGAAGATGGGCATTACCGCGCGCGGTGCGTGGGAATCGGTCAAGCGGCATTTCCGCGAGATGGGTGTCGATATCCAGACCACGGACTTCACCGTGGCCGGCATCGGCGACATGTCGGGCGATGTGTTCGGCAACGGCATGCTGCTGTCGCCGCATATCCGGCTGGTGGCGGCTTTCGACCACCGGCATATCTTCCTCGATCCCGACCCGGACACGACAAGGAGCCTGCAGGAACGCACGCGGCTGTTCGGCCTGCCCCGCTCAAGCTGGGCCGACTACGACGCCACGCTGATTTCCGCCGGCGGCGGCATCTATCCGCGCAGCGCCAAGACCATCGCGCTGTCGCCGCAGGTGCAGGCGGTGCTGGGAGTCACGGCAGCCACGCTGTCGCCGGCCGAGCTGATCCACGCCATCCTGATGGCGCCGGTCGACCTGCTCTACAACGGCGGCATCGGCACTTACGTCAAGTCCAGCCAGGAAACCCACCTGCAGGCCGGCGACCGCACCAACGACGCGGTGCGTGTCAACGGCAATGACCTGCGCTGCAAGGTGGTCGGCGAAGGCGGCAACCTCGGCTTCACCCAGCTGGGCCGCATCGAGTTCGCGCGCAAGGGCGGGCGCATCAACACCGACGCCATCGACAACTCGGCCGGGGTGGACTGCTCGGACCACGAGGTCAATATCAAGATCCTGCTCGGGCTGGTGGTTGCCGACGGCGAAATGACCGAGAAGCAGCGCAACAAGCTGCTGGCCGAGATGACCGACGAGGTCGGCCTGCTGGTGCTGCAGGACAACTACTACCAGACCCAGGCACTGTCCGTGGCCGGGCGCAGCAGCCCCGCGCTGCTCGACGGCGAGGCGCGCCTGGTGCGCTGGCTGGAGCGCGCCGGACGGCTCAACCGGCCGCTGGAGTTCCTGCCTTCGGAGGAAGAAATCGCCGAGCGCAAGCTGGCCGATGAAGGCCTGGCATCGCCCGAGCGTGCCGTGCTGCTTGCCTACAGCAAGATGTGGCTGTACGACGAACTGCTGGCCTCCGACGTGCCGGAAGACACGCTGGTCGCCGGACTGCTGTCGGACTATTTCCCGGTGCCGCTGCGCCAGCGTTACGCCGACGCGATGCAGCGCCACCCGCTGCGGCGCGAGATCCTGTCGACACACCTGACCAATATGCTGGTCAACCGTATCGGCGCCACCTTCGTGCACCGGATCATGGAAGAGACCGACGCACGCCCGGCCGATATCGTGCGCGCCTGCCTGATCGCACGCGATGTCTTCGGCCTGACCACCCTGTGGCAGGAGATCGATGCGCTGGACAACCGTGTGGCCGATGCCGAGCAGGCGCGCATGTTCGGGGCCGTGGCGCTGCTGCTGGAGCGCGCGTGCCTGTGGTTCATCCGCTATCTGCGCAGCGGCAGCAAGGCCGCCGAGGACCTGGCGCGCTTTGCCCAGGCCGCGCAATGGCTGGCCCCGCAACTGCCGCGGCTGCTGCCGCCGGCCGATGCGACGGCACTGTCAGAGCGCACCCGGGCCTTGACGGATGCAGGGGTCGACGAAGCGCTGGCTGTGCGCGTGGCCGGCAGCGAGATCTCCGCCGCCGCGCTCGATATCGCCGAAGTGGCCACGGCGTGCGAACGCAGCCTGGACCTGGTGGCGGGGGTTTATTTCGCGCTGGACAGCCACCTGAGCTTCAGCTGGCTGCGCGAGCGCGCGCTGGCGCTGCCATCGGACACGCACTGGGACCTGCTGGCACGCACCACCACGCTGGAAGACCTGGGGCGGCTCAAGCGCGCACTGACCGTCAGCGTGCTGTCACAGGAGGGTGAACTGGATACGCCCGACGCCATGATCGATGCCTGGCGCTCCAGCCGTCATGGCGCGCTGGAACGCTTTACGCGCATGCTGGCCGACCAGCGCGCCTCGGGGGCTGCGGGGCTGTCGATGCTGTCGGTCGCGGTGCGCGAGATCGGTATGCTGGAACGCGCATAGCGCTGGCCAGCCCGGGCTTATTCGTCTGCTTCCGCGCCCGTGTCGAGGTCCGCATCGTCGCCGATGCCGGCGCCTGCGCCACGCGGGCGCAGTTCCAGCCCGAGCAGGACCAGCAGGTCGAAGGCATCGGAAAGCAGGTGTTTCTGCCTGGGCAGCAGGCTGGCGTACGGCATGTCGTAGATCGACTGGTGCGCGGCACGCTCGCCCTTGAGGCCGCGGTCGCGCGCGATATCCGACAGCAGCGCGGCAAACCCTGAGAGGTCCTGCGCTGCCAGTGCTGAATTCAATACCTTGGCGATCACTTCCGGCGAAGCGTTCGCCCAGCCCATGCGTTCAGCATTGGAGGCAGAGTCTTGAGGAAGGTCGGCAAAGTCCATGATTGTGTATAACGGTCCCGCCTGAGCAAGCTTAAGGCGGCAACCATGTGAATTTGACCCCACATGCGTGGGGTGACATGGCTTGCCGCCCGACGATCCGGGCTAGCGCGGTACCGGCTTCGCCGCCACCTGGCGGTAGACCGTGCTGCCGTCGCGCGCGGTGCGTGCCTGGACGTGATTGCGTGCGCCGCATTGCGGGCAGCGGAACACGGGACCCTGCCCTTCATTGCGGATCTGCACCTCATTCGGCTCCCAGCGCGCACCGCAAGCCTGGTTCCCACAAACAAACATGAAATCTCCTTGAAACAGACGCCCGAGAGCCTGAGCCGGGCGCGATACGGGGCATGGCCGCACTGCCCGGTGGCGGCGCGGCCATGCCTGCTCAGCCGTCATTATCAGGCCAGTCGACCGGGCGCGGGCCCATTCGCCACATATTCGGCGGCTCACCCAATGCCGTGCTCTGGTACATCCAGGCGCCGCAGCCCGTGCAGCGCCAGCGGCTGTCGACCTTGCACCGGTTGCTCATGGCCGCAATGCCAGAGGCAGCCAGGTGCTCGTGTGGCGGCACGCTGGACGGTTCGCCCACCAGCTGATGACACAGGTCACAGGCGTGCATGGCATCTCCTGTCACGGCGATGATTGCGCGGCGGCGCCCTCAGCCATTGTGCTGCACCCATTGCCGCGCCCACGAAATCGCCGCGGCCCGCGCATCTTCGGGCGTGGCGTGCGTGGCCGGCGGCGCGCCGCCCTCCAGCACCACGGCGCCCGACTCCCAGATATCGCACAGGGCCTTGAACCGCCCCATGCCCAGCGCGTGGCAATACACGTGGATCACGAAGCCGCCGTACTCCACCACGTCAGTGGCAGTATCGGTCAGCGCCTGATCCGCGGTGGGATCGGACGGCACCAGCGGCACATCGGGCTGGCGCAGCACCCGCCGCTCCGCGGCCGTGCGCACCAGCATGGCGCAGGCACCGCCCATCGCCGCGCCCAGCACCACGCCCAAACCAAACCAGCAAGCCCTGCTCCCGCACCTCGCCATGGCATCCCCCGCAGCGACCCTGCCGGTCCTGGCACGACCATGCTGTGCGACCGGCATCGCTTTCAGGTTATACCAATCCAGGCCGACACCGCCTGCCACCAACTTCGACGCGGCAATGGCACAGCGCCGCAGGGTGTGGCGGCGCACGAAAATGAGAATCGTCGGGGATGACCGAAGCGCTGGCCAGAGCTATACTGTACATCCATACAGTATCCGGATACTGCCCATGCCCTTGTACCAGTCCGATTCCATCCTGCTCGAGGCCTACTACTTCGGCGACGACTGCGAATCCCTGCGCCTGCCTTGCGGCAGTGTCTGCGTGGACGCCGGCGCCATCCTCGTCGACGGCATCGAGCCACTCCAGTTGCAGGCCCTGCGCTGGACGCCGGATTTCCTGTCCTTCGACGCCCAGGGCACCCGTCACCGCTACCCGGTCAGCCGCCCCGCCCTCGTCGGCCCCGGCCAGGCACGCTTCGCACTGCTTTAAGCTACGGCTTCCGCATCGCCGATGCGCCACGCCGCTTGCCCACATGCCAGACCTCAGCCCGACCGCCAGCCAACTGATCCGCTCGCTCGACCTGCAGCCGCATCCGGAAGGCGGCTACTACCGCGAAACCTATCGCGGCGAAGAGCAGGTCGTCTGCCAGGACGGTCGCACACGCGCAGCCTGCACCGCGATCCACTACATGCTGTGCGGCAACGACTATTCCGCGTGGCATCGCATCCGGTCCGACGAACTCTGGCACTACCACGCAGGCTCCCCCGTGGACGTGCACCGGATCGTGGACGGCACCATCGTCACGCAGCGCCTGGGCGACCCGCTGCGGCATCCCGGCGCGGCCTTCCAGGCAATGGTGCCCGCCGGCCAATGGTTTGCCGCCGAACGCGTGGATATGGCCGATGGCGTGGACTTCGCCCTGGTCGGCTGCACCGTGGCACCAGCCTACCAGTTCAGCGAATTCGAACTGGCCGACGCAACGGCGCTTGCCGGCCTGGCAAGCGGACATGACGCGCTGTTGCGCAGGCTGACGCGCTAGTCTCCACCCAAGAAACAGCCCGCCGCGGTGGGGTGCGGGCGGGCTGGTGAGTACAGCGGGACCAGTCTAAGCCAGGGTGCCGGCGGGCCATGACGGGAGAACCTGGGTATCTCGCCGTCTTTGCTGGCAACGACCGAGCAGCGCGTATAGCCCAACAGGCACTCAGGATGCGGATTCATATCCTGCAGCACAGATAATCTTGGGCTCACCCATTATTTGCAGCTACAATTATTGCCAAGGATGTCAGCAACCAGTCCAAGCACGGTGTTTCGCTCGCGCTGGCAGCAAGGTTCCACTGGCCGAGCCTGTTGGCAGGGGTAGATGACAGGGCCGACTACAGAGAACTCCGCGAGATCGGCTTCGGCGTCATTGATGAGCGCCTCTATTGCGTGGTGTTCACCCAGGGCGGGAATGCAATGCATATCATCAGCCTGCGCAAGGCCAACAAACGCGAGGCAAGGAACTATGTCGACCAAGCCTAAGATCGTCGTGCCGACCGACGAAGAGGACGCGGCCATCAACCGCGGCATCGCTGCGGATCCGGACACGTACGAGGTCTCGGCGAAAGAGATGCAGGCCATGAAGCCGCTCGGCAAACGCGGCCGCGGTCGACCCAGGCTCGCCAGCACCAAGGAACTGGTGAGCATTCGCTATGACGCGGACATACTGGATGCATTCCGCGCCAGCGGGGAAGGTTGGCAGACGCTGATGAACGCAACGCTGAACGTTGCGCTTCAACAGGCCATGGACATTACCTACGTTGGGGGCCCACTGCATGGAACCACGGTCCGTGACAACCCCAACACCTTGTCATCCGTTCTCACCTATCGCCCGGTAACAGCCTTCGCGAACGACCCTGCGCGTCAGGCAACGTATCGTCGAGTAACCCTCGAACGTACCATTGGAAACAACGTCGAACGCCGCGAGTTCTTTGTGAGTGACAGTCTCACCGACAGCGAAGCCGATTCCCTGGTCCAGCGAGAAGACCTTTGGCCTATGTCAGAGCCACACCATGCCTGAGTATTGGATGCGGTCCAATAGGGCAGCTTGGCGGGCTAGCCGGAGTCAGCCAGCACCGGCCGCGTCAACCAAGCTGCTGATGCAATCGGCGACCTGCCCTTCCCAGGCGTCCGAGTGCTTGCGTGCGTTGCGCATATATGGCGCAAGCTCCACAGGAAAAGTAAGGACGACAGCAGCGATCGCTATCGTTGCAACAGGTTAGGTAGAAAGCGGGCCTGCTTTTCGCAGTAACAGCCAGCGCCGCGCATGGCGGGCCGAAAGGTCATGCACTTATCCACGCTTGCATTCGACCTTCTCTTCATATTCACCGTCGTCCTTCCATTCGCGCTCGATCAGGCAAGGGCCGTCGCGGTACTTCTGCTTCCGCTCATAGCCACGCGGACCGCCCTTGCATTTGCGCTCTTCCTTGTATTCGCCATCGCGCTTCTGTTCGCGTTCGATTTCACAAGGGCCGCTACGGAATTTCTCTTTGTACTCACCGCCACGATATGCGCTCGGGTAGCCGCGGTCATCGGCGCGTGCGGCAGCCGCGGCCGTCAGCCAGAGGAGCGCAAGGGTAGCCACACAGAGCTTTCGGAACATAAGTGGGGAATCGGTCGGGAGGATGGCAGAGCATAGCAACGGGCATCGGCGACGGCTGTATCAAAGCGTTACCGCACCGGCCGGCCATTTCCACGCAGAAAATAAAAAACCCGCTTGGCTATTCACCAAGCGGGTTTTGTCTGGTCGGGGCGAGAGGATTTGAACCTCCGACCACCTGCACCCCATGCAGGTACGCTACCAGGCTGCGCTACGCCCCGAAGCAAAAGATTATAACAGAAGCATTTCCCGTATGACTAGCTCCCGACGTCGAAATTATCCGTGCTTCGCGATCTCCCGCAGTTGCGCGAGCAGGTGCTGCACTTCGACCAGTTCATTGCGCAGGCCGCCGATGTCGACCGACAATGCCGCCGCATTTTCTTCACCAACTTCTGCGGCCTCAGGCGCTGCCGCTGCCCCACTGTGATGACGGCCTTCATCGAGGCGATTGCGCGCGCCGTTGATGGTGAAGCCCTGTTCGTAGAGCAGTTCGCGGATGCGGCGGATCAGCAGGACTTCATGGTGCTGGTAGTAGCGGCGATTGCCGCGGCGCTTGACGGGCTTGAGTTGCGTGAACTCCTGTTCCCAATAGCGCAGGACGTGCGGCTTGACGGCGCAAAGCTCGCTCACCTCACCGATGGTGAAGTAGCGCTTGGCCGGAATCGGCGGCAACGCGATGCGATCGCTGGATTTGTCCGACATGTGGTGTGTAGACGAGCGTCAGGCCATGCCGGCCATGCGGTTGGCGCGCACCAGGTGCGCGCCCAGAAGCATACCGATGCCGGCTTCGGGAAGCAATCCGCCGTTCGGGTGACGCGTCAGCCGACGATGCCGGCGCGTTCTTCCACCAGGCCCTTGAGTTTCTGGCTGGCGTGGAACGTGACCACGCGGCGCGCGGTGATTGGAATGACTTCGCCGGTCTTGGGATTGCGGCCGGGCCGCTGCGGCTTGTCGCGCAACTGGAAGTTGCCGAAGCCGGACAGCTTGACGCTGTCGCCCTGCTCCAGCGCTTCGCGGATGACGTCGAAGAAGGCCTCGACCATGTCCTTCGATTCGCGCTTGTTCAGGCCCACCTGGTCGAACAGCATCTCGGCGAGTTCGGCCTTGGTCAGCGTGGGAACTTCGGTCGCGCGCGCATCCGGCATAGCGTCGTCAAGGGAGGAAGCCTGCCGGTCGCTCATCTCACCCAGTGCTGCAGCGGTCATGGAATTCGCGTCTCGATCATTCATGTCGATCGCTCAAGTGTGTGTCTGGCGATCCGCCCGGGGCAAGCCCGGGCGCCCTTGTTTATCGTGTGTCCGTCGCGTACTTGTTGCGTACTGGCGATGGCTTAGCCGCGCAGCCGGGCCTGGAAGGCCTCTGTCAGCGCGTCGACCATGCAGCGCACTGCGCTGTCGACGGTTTCGTCCTGGAGGGTCGACCCAGTATCTTGCAAGGTCACCCGGAACGCAAGGCTTTTCTCGTCCGCGCCAATGGCAGCGGAAGCGCCCTTGGGACGGAACTCGTCGAACACCACCAGGCTCTGGCAGTAGCGGCCGTAGCCCTGCTTTTCCAGTGCCGCGCGCATGGCGTCGAGCAGGTCCTGCACGCGCACCGATTGCTTCACGACCACGGCCAGGTCGCGCACGGCGGCCGGGAACTTGGAGATCTCGGTGTACAACGGCAGGCCGGTGTCGCGCAGCGCGTCAAGCGCCAGTTCGAACACTACCGGGGCATGCGTCAGCTCGTATTCCTGCAGCCAGCGCGGATGCAACTCGCCGACCACGCCCACGGCCTTGCCGTCGAGCAGCACGCGCGCGGCGCGGCCCGGGTGCAGCGCCGGGTGCGACACCGGCTCGAAGCGCGGCACGCGCGGATGGAACAGTGCCTCGACATCGCCCTTAATGTCGAAGAAGTCGACGTTGCGCGCGGGGATGCCCCACTGCTCTTCGAACGCCGGGCCATAGGCAATGCCCGCGGCCATCATCGGCTGATCGTAGCCGGCCACCGTCAGGCCGCCATCCTTCACGCTGGCGTCGCGATGGAACACGCGGCCCACCTCGAACAGGCGCACGCGCGCAGCCTTGCGGTTCAGGTTGTAGCGCACCTTGTCGACCAGGCCGCCGATCAGCGTCGAGCGCATCACCGCCAGCTGGCTGGCGATCGGGTTCAGCAGGCGGATCGGGTTGTCGTTGGCGGCGAAGTCGCGCTCCCACTTCTCTTCGACGAAGGCGAAGTTGATGACTTCCTGGTAATCGCGCGCGGCCACGGCGTGGCGCACCACGTGGCTGGAGCGGCGGGCCTCGTTGGTCGGGCGCATCTCGCTCTCGGCGATCGGCGGACGTGCCGGAATGCGCTCGAAACCATAGATGCGGGCCACTTCCTCGATCAGGTCTTCCTCGATCTCGATATCGAAGCGGTAGCTCGGCGGCGTGACTTCAAACACCTCGCCCTCGGCGCCCTGGGTGCGTGTGAACGGCAGCTGCAGGCGCTGGAATACATCGGCGATGGCTGCAGACGACAGCTCGATGCCCAGCACGCGCTCGGCGCGCGCCACGCGCAGGCTGACCGGCTTGCGCTGCGGCAGGTTGACCACGTGGTCGTCCACCGGGCCGGCCTGGCCGCCGCAGATCTCGAGGATCAGCGCGGTGATGCGCTCGATATGCTCGACCGTGGTGGCGTAGTCCACGCCGCGCTCGAAGCGGTGTCCAGCATCGGTCGAGAAGTTGTAGCGGCGGCCACGGCCCTGGATCGCGGCGGGCCACCAGAATGCGGCCTCGAGATAGATGTCCGTGGTGTCCAGCGTCACGGCGGTGCTGTCGCCGCCCATGATACCGGCCAGGCTTTCGATCTCCTTGTCATCGGCGATCACGCCGACCTGCTCGTCGACCTCGATGGTATTGCCGTTGAGCAGCTTGATCTGCTCGCCCTTGCGGCCCCAGCGCACGTCGAGGCCGCCGTGGATCTTGCTCAGATCGAACACGTGCGACGGACGGCCCAGTTCCAGCATCACGTAGTTCGAGATATCGACCAGCGCGGAAACACTGCGCTGGCCCGAGCGCTCCAGGCGCTGCACCATCCATGCCGGCGTGGCCGCGCGCGCATTCACGCCGCGGATCACGCGACCGGAGAAGCGGCCGCACAGGTCCGGCGCCGATACCTTGACCGGCAGCTTGTCCTGGATCGTCACCGGCACCGGCTTCATCTCCGGCAGGTTCAGCGCGGCACCGGTCAGCGCCGACACTTCGCGCGCCACGCCGTGGATCGACAGGCAGTCGGCCTTGTTCGGCGTCAGCTTGATGACAAAGACCTGGTCGTCCAGGTCGAGGTACTGGCGGATATCCTGGCCGACCGGCGCGTCTTCCGGCAGCACCATCAGGCCACCGTGGTCCTCCGACAGCTTGAGTTCGCGCGCCGAGCACAGCATGCCGTAGCTGTCCACGCCGCGCAGCTTGCCGATCTTGATCTCGAACGGCTTGCCGCCATCCTCGGACGGCGGCAGCACGGCGCCGACCAGTGCGCACGGCACCAGAATGCCGGGCTTGACGTTGGGCGCGCCGCAGACGATCTGCAGGGTCTCGCCGGTGCCGGCATCGACCTGGCACACGTTGAGGCGGTCGGCATTGGGATGGCGCTCGGTCGACAGCACGCGCGCGACCACCACCTTGTCGAACGGCGGCGCGACCGAGCCCACTTCTTCCACTTCCAGGCCGGCCATGGTCAGCGTGTGCGACAGCGCGTCGGTGGAGATCTTTTCAGGGTTGGCGAAGGTGCGAAGCCAGGATTCCGAGAATTGCATGGCGCTTCTGATCCGGTAAGTATTCTGTGTGGTCGTTGACGAGGGGACGGCGGCGCGTCAGGCGAACTGGCGCAGGAAGCGCACGTCGCCCTCGAAGAACAGGCGCAGGTCGTTGATGCCATAGCGCAGCATGGTCAGGCGCTCCAGGCCGGAGCCGAACGCGAAACCGATATAGCGCTCGGGATCGAGGCCCATGTTGCGCAGCACGTTCGGATGCACCTGGCCCGAACCGGAGATCTCCAGCCACTTGCCATTGCCGAAGGCCATGTCGATCTCCGCCGACGGCTCGGTGAACGGGAAGTACGACGGGCGGAAGCGCACCTGGATGTCATCGCGCTCGAAGAACTTGCGCAGGAAGTCTGTGTACACGCCCTTCAGGTCGGCAAAGCTGACGTCCTCGCCGATCCACAGGCCTTCAACCTGGTTGAACATCGGCGAGTGCGTGGCGTCGCTGTCGACACGGTATGTACGGCCCGGGCAGATCACCTTGATCGGCGGCATCGCCTTGCCGGCGTACTTCTCGACATGCATCTTGGCGTAGCGGACCTGCATCGGACTGGTATGCGTGCGCAGCAGCAACAGCTTGTCTTCGCTGTCGCGGCCATCCACGTAGAACGTGTCCTGCATCGAACGCGCCGGATGGTTGTCCGGATTGTTCAGCGCGGTGAAGTTCATCCAGTCGGTCTCGATCTCGGGGCCGTCGGCCACATCGAAACCGATCGAGCCGAAGATCTGCTCGACGCGCTCCCACGTGCGCATCACCGGGTGCAGGCTGCCGCGGCTGACCGCACGGCCAGGCAGCGTGACGTCGATGGCCTCGGCGGCCAGGCGCGCGTTCATCAGCGCATCGGCCAGCGCCTGGCGGCGTGCCTGCAGTGCGGCTTCAACCTGCTGCTTGATCTGGTTGATGCGGGCGCCTTCCGTCTTGCGGGTTTCCGGGTCGAGCTTGCCGAGGCCCTTGAGCAGTTCGGTCAGCGCGCCGGTCTTGCCCAGGAAGCGGGCCTTTTCGTTTTCCAGCGTGGCGTTGTCGTTGGCAGCAGCGAAGGCGGCCTGGGCATCGGCGACAATTTGATCCAGATCCTGAGACATGGCGGCGGTCGTGGGATTTTTGGCGTCGGGCCGGTACGCACCGGTCCGACGTGGGTTGGCACTACGTGCGGTGTTCGTTTCGAATGCGGTCTCGGCAACCGGATAGCGGCAACTGAAACGGCATTCGAAATAAAAACGGGGCTCGGTGAGGAGCCCCGTTTCAGCGGACCTTGCGGTCGGCGGTCGACCTTGCGGTCGGTGCTTGCCCGGCAGCGCTTACGCGCTCCCGCAGCCGGCATCAGGCAACGGTGGCTTTCACCTGGTTGACGATGGCGGCAAAGGCAGGCTTGTCGTGAATAGCCATGTCCGACAGCACCTTGCGGTCCAGTTCAATCGAGGCCTTCTTCAGACCGTTCATGAACACGCTGTAGGTCATGCCATGCTCACGCGTCGCGGCATTGATACGCGCAATCCACAGAGCGCGGAACACGCGCTTCTTGTTGCGGCGATCGCGGTATGCGTACTGGCCAGCACGCATGACCGCCTGCTTGGCGATGCGGTAGACATTATTGCGACGGCCGCGGTAACCCTTGGCAGCGTCGATGACTTTCTTGTGACGGGCCCGTGCAGTGACCCCACGCTTTACTCGAGGCATGTAATTCTCCTTTCGTTTTCGTCAGGGGTTATGCGTAAGGCATCATCGCGCGCACCGACTTCAGGTTCGTCTCATGGACGTCCTGAGTACCGCGCAGTTGACGCTTGTTCTTGGTGGTCTTCTTGGTCAGGATGTGACGCTTGAAGGCCTGGCCACGCTTGAACGAACCGTTCGGACGTGCAGTAAAGCGCTTGGAGGCGCTTTTCTTCGTCTTCATCTTCGGCATGAAAAACTCCAGCTCATATGACATGCATGCAGGTGGACGGCTCACGCCGACGCTTGCAAGACCCGCATCCACTTGTTGTTGCACAGCGGCCCTTGCGGACCGCGCGCGACTTCCGCCCGAAGCAACGCCGGGATGCCTGGCATCCCGGCCGCTGCACCGCGCAGGAATTACTTCTTCTTCTTGGGGGCGAGCACCATCACCATCTGGCGCCCTTCCATCTTCGGCATCTGCTCGACCTGGCCGATTTCTTCCAGGTCCGCCTTCAGGCGTTCGAGCATGCGCGCGCCGATTTCCTGGTGCGCCATCTCGCGACCACGGAACCGCAGCGTGATCTTGGTCTTGTCGCCGTCTTCCAGGAAGCGCTTCAGGTTGCGCAGCTTGACGTTGTAGTCGCCATCATCCGTACCCGGCCGGAACTTGACTTCCTTGACCTGGATGATTTTCTGCTTCAGCTTCGCCTCGTGGGCGCGCTTGGCTTCCTCGTACTTGAACTTCCCGTAATCCATGATCCGGGCGACGGGCGGAACCGCGTTCGGCGCGATCTCGACCAGGTCCAAGTCCTTATCTTCAGCCAGCCGGAGCGCGTCCATGAACTTGACGATGCCGAGCTGTTCGTTATCAACCCCTACCAGGCGCAGCTCAGGCGCGCTGATTTCCCGGTTGATGCGATGACCTTTGTCCGTAGCGATGTTGCGTTACCTCAAGAAGACAAAAAAACAAGCCGTGCTCACCACCCATCAGGCTTTGCTGGCGACGTCGTTTTGCAGACGCTCAACAAACGCGGAGACGGGCATCACACCCAGATCCACGTTGCCACGGGCACGCACGGCCACTTGACTGGCATCCCGCTCCTTGTCGCCCACTACCAGCAGGTAGGGAACCTTTTGAAGCGAATGCTCGCGGATTTTATACGTAATTTTCTCATTACGCAAATCAGCCTTGGCCCTAAACCCTTGTTTTTGCAGCAATTGCACGACGCTTTCGGCGTATTCCGCCTGCGAATCCGCAATATTCATGACCACCACCTGCTCCGGGGCCAGCCAGGCCGGCAGCGCACCGGCGTGGTTTTCCAGCAGGATGCCCAGGAAACGCTCGAACGAACCCAGGATGGCCCGGTGAAGCATCACCGGGCGCTTGCGCGAGTTGTCCTCGGAGACGTATTCGGCATCCAGGCGCTCCGGCAGCACCAGGTCAAGCTGCAGCGTGCCGCACTGCCACGAGCGGCCGATCGCGTCTTTGATGTGGTACTCGACCTTGGGGCCGTAGAAGGCGCCCTCACCCGGCAGCTCCTCCCAATCCACGCCGCAGGCGCGCAGCGCCAGGCGCAGGCCCTCTTCGGCGTGGTCCCAGATCTCGTCGGAGCCGGCACGCTGGTCCGGGCGCAGCGACAGCTTGACCTTCACATCCTTGAAGCCGAAGTCGTCGTAGACCGAGAACGCCAGTTCGTTGAAGGCCTTGGCCTCCGCCACGATCTGCTCTTCCGTGCAGAAGATGTGCGCATCATCCTGCACAAAGCCGCGCACGCGCATCAGCCCGTGCAGCGCGCCCGACGGCTCGTTGCGGTGGCAGGCGCCGAACTCGGCCAGGCGCAGCGGCAGATCGCGGTACGAACGCAGGCCGTGGTTGAAGATCTGCACATGGCCCGGGCAGTTCATCGGCTTGATCGCGTAGTCGCGCTTCTCCGACTCCGTGACGAACATGTTCTCCTTGTAGTTCTGCCAGTGGCCGGACATTTCCCAAAGCGAACGATCCATCACCTGCGGCGTACGAACCTCATCGTAGCCGGCGTCCGTCAGGCGGCCGCGCATGTACTGCTCGACGGCCTGCCACACCTGCCAGCCCTTCGGGTGCCAGAACACCATGCCGGGCGCCTCTTCCTGCAGGTGGAACAGGTCGAGCGTCTTGCCCAGCTTGCGGTGGTCGCGCTTCTCGGCCTCTTCCAGCATGTGCAGGTAGGCTTCCTGGTCTTCCTTCCTGGCCCAGGCCGTGCCGTAGATGCGCTGGAGCATCTCATTGTTGGCGTCGCCGCGCCAGTAGGCGCCGGCCACCTTCATCAGCTTGAAGACCTTCAGCTTGCCCGTGGACGGCACGTGCGGGCCACGGCACAGGTCGACGAAGCTGCCTTCGCGGTACAGGCCGATTTCCTGGTCGGCGGGGATCGAGGCGATGATCTCGGCCTTGTACTTCTCGCCCATCGACTCGAACAGCGCCACCGCTTCGTCGCGGTTCCATACTTCGCGCACGACCTTCTCGTCCTTGCGGGCGAGTTCCGTCATCTTCTTCTCGATGGCGGCCAGGTCTTCGGGCGTGAAGGGACGCTTGTAGGCAAAGTCGTAGTAGAAGCCGTTTTCGATCACCGGGCCGATCGTCACCTGCGCTTCCGGATAGAGCTCCTTGACGGCATAGGCCAGCAAGTGCGCCGTCGAGTGGCGGATCACATCGACGCCATCGGCGTCCTTGTCCGTGACGATGGCCAGCCCCGCATCGCGGTCGATCTTGTAGCTCGTGTCGACCAGCTGGCCGTCCACCTTGCCGGCCAGCGCGGCCTTGGCCAGGCCGGCGCCAATGCTCTGCGCGACTTCGGCAACCGTCACCGGGCCGGGAAACTCGCGGCGGGACCCATCCGGCAGCGTGATTGCGATCATTTCGACTCTCCAGGATTCCGCCGGCGGCGTCTTGCGCTTCGCCTGAGCGGATCAAACTGCATCTTGTGGCACCGGCCCTGCATGCCTGCGGGACCGGCGATTTATTCTTTGCTGCCCTGCCCTGCCGCACCGGAAACGCGGCAGCTTATCAGGACGCTGACAGGCGACAGACGAAAAAAAACGCGGCCAAGGCCGCGTTTCTCTTTGTCAAACCCGATCCAACCGGGTCGAAGGCGCACCTCGACTACTGTCGCTTGCCAGCGGTAGTAGTTCGCGGTGTCATAACCATCATGCGCTTCCGTTCCGTATGGGGTTGAATCGGACTTGCCACACTTCTTTTACTGCTTTACTGCAATTCGTTGGTAGGCTCGATTGGACTCGAACCAACGACCCCCACCATGTCAAGGTGGTGCTCTAACCAGCTGAGCTACGAGCCTAGCGAAGCCGCAAGTATAGCATCACTTTCTTTTCGCCTGCAACACCCCCTGGACGTCTTCGATCAACTGCAGCGCGCGCTGCAGCTGCGTAGCCTCGGACACTTCGGCAGTGAACTGCATGCGCGCAACGCCCTTGCTGGAGAGCGTCTTGACGCCGGTGACATTGATCTTCTCGCGCGACAGCACTTCGGAGATATCGCGCAGCAGCCCCTGGCGATCGATCGCCTCGACATGGATATCGACCGGATAGACCGCGGCGTGGCTCTTCTGGCCCCACTCGGTCTGGATCACCCGCTCCGGCGCGCGCCCGGCCAGTTGCTGGAAGGTGTGGCAGCTGCGCCGATGGATCGACACCCCGCGCCCGCGCGTGACAAAGCCGACGATGTCGTCCGGCGGCGCCGGCTTGCAGCAGCGCGACATCTGCGTCATCAGCGAATCCACCCCCACCACCAGCACGCCGCTCTTGGCGCCGCGCGCCACGCTGGTAGCGCGGCTTTTCTTGGTGACAGCGTCTTCCTCGCTCAGCGGCGCCTGGATCTCGCCCTCCGGGTGTCGCAGCGCGTGCTCCACGTGGCGCAGACTGAACTCATCCTTGGCCACTGCCGCAAACAGGTCCTCCGGCGTCTTGAAGCCCAGCCGCGTGGCCAGGTCTTCCAGCTTGACCGCGGTCTTGCCTTCGCGCTGCAGGGTCTTGTCGATCAGCACGCGGCCCTGGGCGATGGTCTCCTGCGAATCGAGCGCATTGAACCAGGCCCGCACCTTGGCCCGCGCGCGGCTGCTGGCCAGGTAGCCCAGGTCCGCGTTGAGCCAGTCGCGCGACGGTCCGCCCTGCTTGACCGCGATGATCTCCACGGTCTGGCCGTTCTTCAGCGGCGTGTTCAGCGGCACCATGGTGCCGTCCACGCGCGCGCCGCGGCAGCGGTGGCCGAGATCGCTGTGCAGGTAGTAGGCAAAGTCCACCGCGGTGGCGCCCTGCGGCAGCGCCACCACGCGCGCCTGCGGCGTCAGCACGTAGATGTGGTCGTCGATCGCGGCGTGCTTGATCTGCTCCCACGATTCGTCGTGCGCCACGCTGTGGTCGGCATCGTCCTTCCACGCCAGCAGCTGGCGCAGCCAGGCAATCTTCTCGTCATAGCGCTCGCTGGCGGAAAACTGCCCGGCATAGCCGCGGCTGCCCGCTTCCTTGTAGCGCCAGTGCGCGGCCACGCCGTATTCGGCGAAGTGGTGCATCTCGTGGGTGCGGATCTGCACCTCGAAGGCGCGCCCGTCATCGCCGATCACCACCGTATGCAGCGATTTGTAGCCATTGGCCTTGGGCCGCGAGATATAGTCGTCGAACTCGCGCGGGATCGGCTGCCAGATATGGTGGACGATACCCAGCACCGTGTAGCAGTCCTTGATATCGTCGACGATCACGCGGAAGGCGCGCACATCGTACAGGTCGGCAAAATCCAGCTCCTTGCCGCGCATCTTCTTCCAGATGCTGTAGATATGCTTGGGCCGCCCGCTGACCTCGGCACGGATGCCGGCGGTCGCCAGCTCGGACTGCAGCCGTTCGATGGCGCCGCCGATATAGCCTTCGCGCTCGATGCGCTTCTCGTCCAGCAGTTTGGCGATGCGCTTGTAGGTATCGGGCTGCTCGAAGCGGAACGCCAGGTCCTCCAGTTCCCACTTCATCTGCCAGATACCAAGGCGATTGGCCAGCGGCGCGTAGATGTCCAGCGTTTCGCGCGCCACCCCCGGCTGCGGCGCCTGCTTGGTCTCGGCCAGCCAGCGCAGGGTCTGCAGCCGCGAGGCCAGGCGCACCAGCACCACGCGGATGTCCTGCGCAAACGCCAGCAGCATCTTGCGCAGCGCCTCGACCTGTTCGTGGCGCGCCTGCGCTTCGTTCTTGGACGGCGCGGCCGGCTCGGCCTCGGGGCGGCTGCCGGCGATGGCACCGATGCGCAGCAGCTGCCGCACACCGTCGACCAGCCGTGCCACCTCGTCTCCAAAGCGCGGTGCGATCTCGGCCTCGGTACCGGGCACGAAGGCCACCAGCCCGAACAGGCAGGCGGCGGCACGCGCGGCGTCGTCGACGCGCAGGCCGTCGAGAATGCGCAGCATGCCCTGCGCGTGCGACAGCACGGTCTCGCCGGTGGGCAGCGCTACCTCGGCACCATGCTCGCGCACGTAGGCCAGTGCGCGTTCGACCAGTTCGGCATCCGGAATGCCCGCGACCCGACCGGTCAGGTCGGTGGACGTCACCATGTCACAACGCCTGCATCAGTTGAGCGCAGCGGTCACCACCACTTCGATCAGGTAATCGGGATTGGCCAGACGGGCTTCGACGGTGGCGCGCGGGGGCGTGTTGCCTTGCGGCACCCAGGCGTCCCAGACCTCGTTCATCTCGCCGATCTGGTCGACATTGGTCAGGAAGATCTGGCACGACAGGATGCGGGTCTTGTCGCTGCCGGCCTCGGCCAGCAGCCGGTCGATATGGCCGAGGACCTCGCGCGTCTGGCCGCGGATATCGGCCTTGGGATCGACCTCGGGCACCTGACCGGCGAGATACACCACGCCGTTATAGACCGCGTATTCGGACAACCGCTTGCCCACATGGGCGCGCTTCAGTTCAAGGTTACTCATGACAATGCGTTGACTGATAAAAACAAGGCCGGCATGCGATGCCATCAGGCCCCGGTAAAGAACTGCCGGGCGATCGCAATCTGCGCCGGATCGACAAAGGTCGGGGCATGGCCCACGTCGGGCACTTCCACCGAACTCACATGCTTGCCGCGCGCCACCATTTCGGCCACGGTCTCGCGCAGCAGCAGGTCCGACTGCGCGCCGCGCACCACCAGCACCGGGCCTTCGATGGCCTCGAAGCTGCGCCAGAGCGCGGCCTCGCCGGCAGCAATGGCCTCGGGCGTGGATTTGCGGAACGGCACCGCCAGCTGCGGATCGTAATGCAAGCCCCATTCCAGGCCGTCCGTGCCCTGCACCGGTTTCAGGATGGCGGCGTTGAGCTCGCGCCACTGCTCCGGCGCATGGCGCCCGAACGATGCGCTGATCGTCTGCAGGTAGGCCAGGCCTTCCTCGAAGGTCTTGAAGCGCACCGGCAGTCCCAGGTAGGCGCCGATCCGTTCCACCGCCGACGGCGCCAGCTTCGGGCCCACGTCGTTGAGCAACAGCTTGCGCACCGGCGACTTCGGCAGCCCGGCCAGGCCCATGCCGATCAGCCCGCCCATCGAGGTGCCGAACCAGTCCACCTTCTCCACATTGAGCCGCGCAATCAGCGTGACCATGTCGGACACATACTGCGGCACCACGTAGCCGTTGGCATCGGCCAGCCATTCCGAGCGGCCGCGCCCGACCACATCGGGGCAGACCACGCGGTAGTCGCCGCACAGCGCGCTGGCGACGGTGTCGAAGTCGCGGCCGGTGCGCGTCAGCCCATGCGCGCACACCAGCACGCGCGGATTGGCGGGGTCGCCCCACTCGTGGTAGGCCATGCGGTGCAGGCCCGCCGGACTGATGCACTGGACAAAACCGAGACGCGGACTGGCAGACATCTGGACTCCCTGACGAACCGGACCGCGGACCGCAAAAAGACGGCGCTGCCGGAGGTTGAGCAAAGCTGGATTGTACGCCGCAGCGGGTACAATGCCACAGCACAGTGTCAGCGTCCCGCGTGCGCGGCCGCGCACCGCCACGGCGCGCTCCGCCAACCCTGTGGCAACCTTTCTGTGGCATTCCTTTCTCTCGACGGAGGCTTACATGCTCAACGGCAAGACCGCACTGGTGACTGGCTCGACCAGCGGCATCGGGCTCGGCATCGCGAAAGCGCTGGCGGCCCAGGGCGCCAACATCATCGTCAACGGCTTTGGTGACGCGGACGCCGCAAAGGCAGAAATCGCGCAGGCCGGCCAGGGGATCCGGGTCGGCTACCACGGCGCCGACATGAGCAAGGCGGCCGAGATCGAAGACATGATGCGCTACGCGCAGTCCGACTTCGGCGGCGCCGACATCCTGGTCAACAACGCCGGCATCCAGCACGTGGCCGCGATCGAGGATTTCCCGCCCGAGCGCTGGGACGCGATCATCGCCATCAACCTGACCTCGGCCTTCCACACCACGCGCCTGGCGCTGCCCGGCATGAAGCAGAAGGACTGGGGCCGCATCATCAATGTCGCCTCCACCCACGGGCTGGTGGCCTCGGCGCAGAAGTCCGCCTACGTGGCGGCCAAGCACGGCATCGTCGGCTTCACCAAGGTGACCGCGCTGGAAACCGCGCAGACCGGCGTCACCGCCAACGCGATCTGCCCGGGCTGGGTGCTGACGCCACTGGTGCAGAAGCAGGTCGAAGCCCGCGCGCAGAAGGAAGGCATTCCGGTGGAACAGGCCAAGCGCGAGCTGGTGCTGGAGAAACAACCCTCGGGACAGTTCGTCACGCCCGATGAGCTGGGCGCGCTGGCCGTGTTCCTGTCGTCCGAAGCGGCCCGCCAGGTCCGCGGCGCGATCTGGAACATGGACGGCGGCTGGGTGGCGCAGTAAGGAGCAAACGATGCAACGACGCAGTTTCCTGCGCGCGCTGGCGCTGGGCGCGGTCTCGGCCGGGGCGCTGGCACCGGTGGCCGGCGCGCTGGCGCAAGCCGCCAAGCCGCTTGCCATCGACGTCTACAAGAGCCCGCTGTGCGGCTGCTGCGAGGATTGGGTCAAGCACCTGCGCAGCAACGGCTTCACCGTGACGGCGCATGATGTCGAGGACACCGGCGTGTACCGCAAGCGCTTCGGCATGCCGGAACGCTTTGGCTCCTGCCACACCGGGTATATCGGCGGCTACGCCATCGAGGGCCATGTGCCGGCGGCGGATATCCGCAAGCTGCTGGCAGCAAAGCCCAAGGCCGTCGGCCTGGCCGTGCCGGGCATGCCGGTCGGCTCGCCCGGCATGGAACAGGGCCCGCGCAAGGACCCGTTCGACGTGCTGATCGTAAAAGCGGACGGCGCCGCTTCGGTGTTCGCCAGCTACAACAAGCAGGCAGGCTGACCTGCGGCTGCCGGGCGGCAGGGTCTGCGCCTTGCCGGAGAGCAGCCAGCTTAGTGCGCAGCGATATTGCCGGGCTATTCGCCGGAATAGCTAGGGAATGCAGCCGGCTGGCGTAGCCCGGCCGGGCAATTCCAAAGCGAAGCGACCCGACAAAAAAGCCCCTGCGGCGCATCGCACCTCAGGGGCCCTGCCAGGCTTCGGAGCTCAGCCCGCTTACAGCAGCGGAGCGCCAGTCTTGGCCTGGATTTCCTCGCGGCTGACACCCGGAGCCGTTTCCACCAGCTTCAGGCCTTCGTCGGTCACGTCGATCACGCCCAGGTCGGTAATGATGCGGTTGACCACGCCCACGCCGGTCAGCGGCAGGTTGCAGTCCTTCAGGATCTTGATGTCCTCGGTGCCATCCTTCTTCTTGGCGGTGTGTTCCATCAGCACCACCACTCGGCCGACGCCGGCGACCAGGTCCATCGCGCCGCCCATGCCCTTGACCATCTTGCCCGGGATCATCCAGTTGGCCAGGTCGCCCTTTTCGCTGACCTGCATCGCACCCAGGATCGCCAGGTTGATGTGGCCGCCGCGGATCATCGCGAACGAGTCGGCCGACGAGAAGATCGACGAGCCCGGCAGCGTCGTCACGGTTTGCTTGCCGGCGTTGATCATGTCGGCGTCGACTTCGTCCTCGGTCGGGAACGGGCCGATGCCCAGCAGTCCGTTCTCGGACTGCAGCCACACTTCCATGCCTTCGGGCACCCAGTTGGCCACCAGCGTCGGCAGGCCGATGCCCAGGTTGACGTAGAAACCGTCCTGCAGCTCGGTCGCGGCGCGCGCGGCCATTTCGTCACGTGTCCATGCCATGATGCGTCTCCTTAGCTGGCCGCGCGCACGGTGCGCTGCTCGATGCGTTTCTCGGGGGTGGTGTTCAGCACCAGGCGCTTCACGAAGATGCCGGCCAGGTGGATTTCATCCGGGTCCAGCTCGCCGGTCTCGACGATATGCTCGACCTCGGCGATGGTGACCTTGCCCGCCATGGCGCACATCGGGTTGAAGTTGCGCGCGGTGCGGCGGAACACCAGGTTGCCGGCCTTGTCAGCCTTGTATGCCTTGACCAGCGCCACGTCGGCGGTCAGCGAACGCTCCATCACGTACTGCTGGCCGTCGAATTCGCGGATTTCCTTGCCTTCGGCGACGATGGTGCCGACACCGGTCTTGGTGAAGAAGGCCGGGATGCCCGAGCCGCCGGCGCGCAGCTTCTCGGCCAGCGTGCCTTGCGGGGTGAATTCCAGCTCAAGTTCGCCCGCCAGGTACTGGCGCTCGAACTCCTTGTTCTCGCCCACGTAGGACGAGATCATCTTCCTGATCTGGCGCGTGGCCAGCAGCAGGCCCAGGCCGAAGCCATCGACGCCGGCGTTGTTGGAGATGCAGGTCAGCTGCTTGGCGCCGCTGTCGCGCAGCGCGGCAATCAGCGCCTCGGGGATGCCGCACAGGCCGAAACCGCCCACGGCGATCGTCTGGCCGTCGCGGACGACGCCTGCAAGCGCTTCTGCGGCGCTGGCGTAGACCTTGTTCATGCTTCGCTCCTTCCTCGGTAGTTCCCTGTCGCTCTTCCCGCCACCGGGTTGTGCGGCGGGCGACGCAGGGAAATTGTAACGGTACAATCGGCAACAGGCGGGCGACAGTCGCCGCAACTCGTCCGACCGACAGCATACGCAAGCGCAGCCGGCTACGCCATTACGTAAAAATACATAAGCAGATGCCCGCAATCGACTACCAGACCGCCTTCCAGCTCGCCCCCGTGGGTCTGGTGCTGTCACGCGAACGCGTGATCGAGGACTGCAACGAGGAGGTCTGCCGCATTTTCGGCACCACGCGCGAAGCGCTGCTGGGCCAGTCCTTCCAGGTGCTCTACCCCACCGCCGACGAATTCGAGCGCACCGGCGCGCGCATCGCGCCGATCATGGGCAAGCGCGGCATGTACTCGGACGAACGCATCATGAAGCGCGCCGGCGGCGAGCTGTTCTGGTGCCATGTCACCGGGCGCGCACTGGACCGCACGCAACCGCTGGGCGCGGGGATCTGGACCTTCGAGGATCTGTCGCAGAAGCGCCAGGTCACTGCGGAGCTGACCGCGCGCGAACGCGAGATCGCGGCGCAGCTGGTGGAGGGAAAGACCAGCAAGCAGATCGGCAAGCTGCTGGCGATCAGCCCGCGCACGGTGGACATCTACCGGGCGCGGCTGATGAAGAAGTACGGGGCCAGCACGTCGGTGGACCTGGTGCAGCGGCTGGTCAACCACTGAGCCCCGTGGCAGGCATCAGCCCTCGATGATCGCGCGGATCTCTGCCGGCACCGGCACCGACTTCTCCTGCGTGTAATCGCACCACACCACCTTGGCCCCGCCCTCGGCCCAGACCACGTCGGGCTGGTCGGTGCGGCGGATTTCCATGCGGGTCTCGAAGCTGGTGCGGCCGAGCTGGCCGGCGTAGACGCGGCACTCGATGTCGCCCGGGTAGCGCAGCTGCTTCAGGAAAGTCATGTGCGCATTGATGATGACCGGCCCCTGCCCGCGTGCATCCTTGCCGCCGCGGCCCAGCGACGCGAACCACTCGATGCGCGCCTGCTCCAGGTACTGGAAGTAGACGGTGTTGTTGACATGGCCCATGGCATCCATGTCGCCCCAGCGGATCGGCATGACCACCGTATAGACGTGCTTCATCACAGCCTCCAAAAGAACAGGCCCGCCGGGTCTGGCGGGCCCTCTGCTTGGCTTAGCGCTTGGCGATCGCGCCTTCGGCCTTGGTCACCAGGTCGGTGCCGATCTGCTTCTTCCACTTGTCGTAGACCTTGGCGGTGGCCTTGCGGAAGGCGTCATGCTCGGCCGGCGTCAGGTGCGTGACCTTGACGCCGTGCGCCTCCATGTCCTTCCAGGCCGGCGCGCCCGGCTCGGCCAGGCCCTTGCGGGCCAGCGCGATTTCCTGCTTGCCGGCGTCGACGGCGGCCTGCTTCACGATCTCGCGGTCGGCCGGGGTCCAGCTTTCCCAGATCTGCTTGTTGACCACGAAGATCAGCGGGTCAGCCACGTAGCCCCAGGCGGTGACGAACTTCTGGCCCACCGTGTACAGCTTGGCGGCGGCGAACACCGACTGCGGGTTCTCCTGCCCGTCGACCGCGCCCGAGGCCATCGCCGGCTGCGCATCGGCCCAGCTCATCTGGGTCGGGTTGGCGCCCAGCGCGTTGAAGGTCTCGATGTACAGCGGCGAACCGACCACGCGCAGCTTCATGCCCTTGAGGTCTTCCGGCTTGCGGATTTCGCGCTTGGAGTTGGACACCTCGCGGAAGCCATTCTCGCCCCAGGCCAGCGGCACCACGCCGGCTTTTTCCAGCGTGGCGAAGATCGACTTGCCGACTTCGCCCTGCGTGAGCGCGTCCAGCGCCTTGTAGTCGGGCATCAGGAACGGCAGCGAGAACAGGTTCAGTTCCCTGACCTGCGGCGACCAGTTGATGGTCGAGCCCACCGCCATGTCGATCACGCCCTGGCGGATCGCCGAGAACTCGCGGGTCTGGTCGCCGGCCACCAGCGAGGTGCCCGGGTACAGCTTGATATTGATGCGGCCGTTGGTGCGCTGCTTGACCAGGTCGGCCCAGATCTCGCCGCCCTTGCCCCACGGGAAGGCCGGGCCGAGCACCAGCGACATCTTGTACTCGGACTTGTAGGTCTGGGCCATTGCGCCGGCGGGGGCGAAGGCGGAAGCGGCAATGGCGGCAGCCGTTGCGAGCATCAGGGCACGACGTTTCATTTCATCTCCTCTCGGGAAAGCGTCAATTCTTGTTTGTGAATGCGGAACATCAGTAGCCGAGGTACTCAGGCAGCCAGGTCGCCAGCGGCGGATAGGCCAGCACCATCAGCATGGCGATAAACATCGCCAGCAACATCCAGATCACCCAGGGCACGGTCTCTTCCATGCGCACCCGGGCAATCCGGCACGACACCATCAGGTTCACGGCCAGCGGCGGCGTGAACTGGCCCAGCGCCACCTTCAGCGTCAGCACCACGCCGAACCACACCGGGTTCCAGTGGAAGGCATTGACAATGGGCAGCAGCAGCGGCACGAAGATCAGGAAGATCGAGATGCCGTCCAGGAACATGCCGACCGTCATCAGCAGCAGCACGATCAGCGCCAGCACGCCGTACTCGCCCAGCCCGGAATTGGCGATGGCGTGCGCCAGCGGGTCGATCACCCCCAGCGTCGACAGCGCATAGGCGAAGATGCCGGCCAGTGCCACCACCAGCAGGATCACTGCCGAGGTCTCGGCCGCCTCCTGGAAGATGGTGAACAGGTCGCGCATGCCGATGCTGCGGTACACCACCATGCCGACGAACAGGCCGTAGACCACTGCCACCACGGCGGCTTCGGTCGGCGTGAACCAGCCGGCGCGCATGCCGCCCAGGATCAGGAACGGCGCCACCAGGCCCCATGCGGCCTCGCGCAGGCTCTTCCAGAACGGCGGGCGCGGCAGCGCGGCTTCGATCGCGCCCATGTTGTGCTTGCGCGCCAGCCACACGGCCGGAACGATCAGCGCCACGCCGGCCAGGATGCCGGGGATCATGCCCGCGGCGAACAAGGCCGGCACCGATGCGCCGGGCACCAGCACGCTGTAGATGATGAGGGCCACCGACGGCGGGATCAGGATGTCGGTCGCGGCTGCCGCGCCGACCACCGCGGCGCTGTACGAGCCCGGATAACCGGCGCGCGACATCGCCGCGATCATCACGCCGCCCACCGCGGCCGCGTTGGCCGGGCCGGAGCCGGAGATGCCGCCGAGGAACATCGCCACCAGGATCGCCACCAGCGGCAGCATGCCCGGGCCGCGACCAACGATGGCGATGGCAAAGGTCACCAGCCGCTGCGCCACGCCGGAGCGGTCGAAGATCGACCCCACCAGCACGAACATCGGGATCGCCAGCAGCGGATACTTGGCCAGCCCCGCATAGAAGTTCTGCGGCACGGCCAGCAGGCCGAACATCTGGGTGTCGAGATTGGACAGGCCGATGGCAACCAGGCCGCCCAGGCCCAGCGACACGCCGATGGGCACGCCCAGCAGCATCAGGCCGATAAAGACCACGAACAGGGTGATGGCGACGAACGTCATTGCGCCTTCTCCGTCGTGGTGGCCTTGCCTTCATGCAGCGCCTTGAGCGCGCGCACGTTGCGCAGCACCAGCCCCAGCGCGCGCAGCGCGATGCCGGCAGACAGCACCGGCAGCCAGATCGAGTACCACCAGCTCGGCACGCCGATGCCCGGCGAGGTCTCGCCGAAGGTGTACTCATCCCAGGTAATGCGTGCGCCCAGCACCGCCAGCGCGATGAACATCACCGCCACCGCCAGCGCCGACAGGATCGCCAGGCGGCGCTGGCGGGCCGCGCTGCCGCGCTCGAAGAAGAATTCGATGCGGATATTGCGATCGCGTGCCACCGCGGCGCTGCCGGCGACCAGCGCCAGCACGATCATCAGGAAGACCGAGAACTCCTCGGTCCAGGCAAATGACTCGTCGGTGAAATAGCGGACCACCACGTTGGCGAAAGTGATGCCGACCAGCAGCACCATCACGATCACGCCAATCCAGTCCTCGATGCGGGGCGATACCCGGAAATCAGCGTCCTGCGCTTCGTCGGCGGCCTGCGGGATCACCGCGGAATCGACGACGTGTTGCGGCACGGCGTTGCGCCGTGCCTCTTCTTGTTGCTCCATCTCCCCGGCCTCCGGTCCGGGCCGCTCGGGCCATGCGGCCACCGCGGCGTTTTTTTACTTGTATGTAAAGACTTAATCTGCAGACATGGCGGATTATGCCAAGACTGGCCCGCCACGCACGAATTTTCTGATGATTGATGTGTGCTGACGACGGCGCACCCAAGGGGACCGGATAAGCCCTGGGCGTGCAGTCCGGGCATCCCGCGGCGCTTTTGGCGCGCAGCCGGGATGCAGGGGGCCTTGCGCCCCCCCGGGTCAGCGATCAGGCGGTCAGACCATGCCGTCGTCGGCGGTGATGACAGCGCCGTTGATGAACTGCGACTGGTCGGATGCGAGCAGCAGCAACAGGCCGTCGAGATCCTCCGGCTTGCCCAGGCGCTTGCGCGGCAGCATCTGGATCAGCTTCTGGCCGGCGTCCGAATCCCAGTGGTGGTGGTTGATCTCGGTATCGATATAGCCCGGGCAGATCGCGTTGGTATTGATGCCATGGCGCGCCCATTCCAGCGCCATGGCCTTGGTCATGTGCACCACGGCCGCCTTGCTCATGCAATACACGCCGATCTGCGACAGCACCTTCAGCCCCGCCACCGACGCGACATTGACGATCCGCGCCTGCGGCAGCGGGCTGCCGTTGCGCTCGGCGCCCTTGGCGCGCGCGATCATGCGCTTGGCCACTTCCTGGGCGACGAAGAAGGCACCGCGGGTATTGGTGTCGAACACGAAATCGAAGTCGTCGGCGGTCACATCGGTCAGCTTCTGCGTGGTCGACACGCCGGAGTTGTTGACCAGGATGTCGATGGAGCCGGCCTCAGTCTCCGCATGCGCCACCGCGGCGCGGATGCTGTCCGGGTCGGTGACGTCCAGCCGCACCACATGGGCGCTGCCGCCCTCGGCCTCGATCGCAGCGCGCAGTTCCTTGAGCCGCTCGGTGCGGCGCGAGGCCAGCACCACCTTGGCGCCGGCGGCGGCCAGCACCGTGGCGAAACGCGAGCCCAGCCCGCTTGAAGCGCCGGTGACCAGCGCGACCTTGCCTTCCAGATTGATCGACAAACCCATGATTACCTCTTGTGCGGGAGCTCCTCCGGCCTATTCGGGAGCAGAAGGCAGCATATCAAAAAAAGAACGACCGTTCCAAAAAAATCCTTGCCTGTGGGTGGCGAGTCCCGGACAATGCCGGAGATTCTAAGAACTTGACCAGCAAAGGGAAAGAGGGAAAACGCGCGATCCGGGAGTCTTTGGACCCCAAATCGCTGCCAACTCACCCACCCGCGGTTCCCGTCCGCGCGCTGGCCCGGTTCTCGGCAAAACGATCACCGCATTTCCCACAATTGCAAGCAAGCAGCAAAGAAATAGAGGGTTAGAGACAATGGATCAGCAACAGCTCCTGGAGCAGTTCGGCCCGCGCGAAGCCATGGAATACGATGTGGT
The DNA here is from genome assembly GCF_058787975.1 of Cupriavidus sp. FW305-26. Taxonomy (NCBI): domain Bacteria; kingdom Pseudomonadati; phylum Pseudomonadota; class Betaproteobacteria; order Burkholderiales; family Burkholderiaceae; genus Cupriavidus; species Cupriavidus sp. FW305-26. The sequence continues at coordinate 37,921 of NZ_JBYTAH010000008.1, read as the reverse complement.
CATCGTCGGCGGCGGCCCCGCCGGCCTGGCCACCGCCATCCGCCTGAAGCAACTCGCGCAGGAGAAAGGCGCCGACGTCAACGTGTGCGTGCTGGAAAAGGGCTCCGAGCCCGGCGCCCACATCCTGTCGGGCGCCATCATGGACCCGCGCGCCCTCAATGAACTGATCCCGAACTGGAAGGAACTGGGCGCGCCGCTGAACCAGGCCGTCACCGAAGACAAGTTCCTGTTCCTGAACGAGTCCGGCTCCAAGGGCACGCCTCCGGCCCTGCTGCCAGAGTGCTTCCACAACGAAGGCAACTACATCATCAGCCTGTCGAACTTCGTGCGCTGGCTGGGCCAGCAGGCCGAGGCGCTGGGCATTGAGATCTTCCCGGGCTTCCCCGCCGCCGAAGTGCTCTACAACGAAGACGGCTCGGTCAAGGGCGTGGCCACCGGGAATATGGGCATCAACAAGGAAGGCGAACCCACCGACAACTTCCAGCTGGGCATGGAACTGCATGCCAAGTACACCATCTTCGCCGAAGGCGCGCGCGGCCACCTGGGCAAGCAACTGATCGAGAAATTCAAGCTCGATGCCGGCAAGGATCCGCAGAGCTACGGCATCGGCCTGAAGGAGCTGTGGGAGATCGACCCGGCCAAGCACAAGCCCGGCCTGGTGGTGCACACCGCCGGCTGGCCGCTCGACCCCGCCACCTACGGTGGCTCGTTCCTGTACCACATGGAAGACAACAAGGTCGCGGTCGGCTTTGTGGTCGGCCTGGACTACACCAACCCGTGGCTGTCTCCGTTCGAGGAATTCCAGCGCTTCAAGACGCATCCGGAAATCCGCCAGTACTTCGAGGGCGGCAAGCGCCTCTCCTACGGTGCCCGCGCCATCACCGCCGGTGGCCTGCTGTCGCTGCCCAAGACCGTGTTCCCGGGCGGCGCGCTGGTCGGCTGCGACGCCGGCTACCTGAACGCCTCGCGCATCAAGGGCAGCCACGCCGCCATCAAGACCGGCATGCTGGCCGCCGAGGCCATCTATGACGCGCTGCAGGCCGGCCGCCAGCACGATGAGCTGGCCGCCTACCCGACCGCGTTCGAGCAGAGCTGGCTGCACAAGGAACTGCTGCAGGCCAAGAACTTCAAGCAGTGGTTCAAGAAGGGCCGCACCACCGCCACGCTGATGACCGGCATCGAGCAATGGCTGCTGCCCAAGCTGGGCATCCGCAACCCGCCATGGACCATCCACCGCGTGAAGCCGGACCATGTGTACCTGAAGCCCGCGGCCGAGTGCCAGAAGATCGAGTATCCGAAGCCGGACGGCAAGCTGACCTTCGACCGCCTGAGCTCGGTGTTCATCAGCAACACCAACCACGAAGAGAACCAGCCGGCGCACCTGACGCTCAAGGACGCCAGCGTTCCGGTCAACATCAACTGGGACAGGTACGCCGGCCCCGAGTCGCGCTACTGCCCGGCAGGTGTGTATGAGTTCGTGCAGGACGAGACGTCGGGCAAGGAACGTCTGCAGATCAATGCGCAGAACTGCGTTCACTGCAAGACCTGCGACATCAAGGATCCGACCCAGAACATCGTCTGGGTGACGCCGGAAGGCGGCGGCGGTCCGAACTACGTCGGGATGTAAGCCTGCCGCGCCAGCGGCAGAAAAAACGGCACCGGAAACCCGGTGCCGTTTTTCTTTGGGCGATGCAGCGCGGCTATCGTGCCTGCCGCCGCGCGGCCATCGCCTTGTCGACCACCTCGGCCTGCAGCGCCTCGGCGGGATTGCCGAAGGCCTGGCTGCGCAGCGCATCCAGCTGCTGCCGGCGGTCCTGCTCCGACAACCCCGGGAATGACTCGATCTGCGCGCGGCGCGCGGCGTAGTCGTCGTAGCGCTGCTGCCAGGCCTGCCCGGCTTGCGCCTGCTGCTGGTAGCGCTGCGCCACCTCGGCACCGTAGGCCTGCGCCAACGCCGCACCGATGTCCTGCGCACTGCGGCCGGCGGCCTGCATGCCGGCGATGGTGTCGCTGATCGCCTGCGGACGCGCGCTGGCCTCCCGTGCCGCACGCAGTGGCTCGGGCAGCGTGGCTTCGAGTTCGGCCAGCCGCTGCCGCCGCTGCGCGTCATCCAGGCCGGATTGTGCCGCGATGTCCAGCCGCGCCAGCATGGCATCGTCATACACCTGCTCGTCGCCGAACCAGATTGCCGCCACCTCCGGCAGCAGGTGCTGCCGCGCGCCGTTACGCCCGGCCTGCAGCGCGCGCAACTGCCGCACTTGTGCCGCATCCAGCGTGCCGTTCGTATCCGCCTGCGGCCTGCGCGCGGCCAGCGCTTGAATCTCGGCAAGATAAGCCAGGTAGCGCTGCCACAGCTGCCACGCCTGCCCTGCCGCGGGCTGCGGCACGCGGCGGCGGATATCGTCGTACACCAGCCGGTCCAGCGCGTCGGCGCCGCCGGCGTCGTGGCGGGCGCTGAGGAAGTAGTCGAAGTAGGTGCGCAGCGCGCGCGTCAGGCGCAGGTTGCCTTGCGCGTCGAGTTCGGGGCCCGCGGGCACGTCGACGCCGGACAGCGATGGCAAGGCAGCCACGCCGGCGGGTCCGGCGTCAGCCGATGTCGCCGAAGGACTCGCAGCGGTGGTGATCGCTGCCGGGCGCTGCGGCACGGCAACCGGGCCAGACGGCATCGTCAGCCAGTACACCGCGGCCGCCGCCGCGCCGGCCGGCAGCAAGGCCAGCCAGGGCCGCGGCGAGCGCTCAGAGCTGGTCATTGCGCAGCCGGTTGGCGTGGCTGAGGATGACCGTGCGCGGATCGACGTCCTGGTACAGGCCGGCCATCTGGTTCACCTCGTCGAGATGGTTCCAGTAGTAGCCCGTGGCCAGCACCCGGCCCCACTTGCTGCTGCAGACCGAGACCAGCCCGTCATTGGGGCCGGCGCCCTTCAGGTCCATCAGCCCGGCCGACGCCGACATCATCACCGTGGTCGGGTCCAGCAGGTTGGAGCGCAGCAGGCTGAACGGCCCACCCTGCCCGGTCCAGGAATACGCGGCCTGGGTATGGGTGACGAAGTTGCCCGCGGCATCGCGCGCCTGCCGTTGCTCGGACACCGCGCCAGCAGTATTGCAATCCGGCCCCAGTGCCGATTTCGTGCCGGGCACCAGCGTGGCATCGAGGCGCGCATTCTGCTCGGCGGCGCCACGCGTGGTCAGGATCTTGAGCGAGGCCAGCGCATCCTGGTCCAGCGCCTGCCCGTTGCCGATGCCGTTGAACCAGCCCACTGTATCGAGCACGCCCTGGATGATGCCGACGAGTACCGGCCCGGCGATCGGAATACTGTTGACGCCATTGATCAGGTCCAGCACGGTGTCGGCCACTTCGCTGCCGCGATGCGGGCTGCCGATGGTGGTGACCGAGGCCACGTCCTGCGGCGACATCGCCGCCAGCATGCGCGAGGTCGGCCCGCCCTGGCTGTGGCCGATCAGGTTGACCTTGTCTGCGCCGCTTTCCAGCTTGACCGCGCGCACATAGGCCTGCAGCGCCAGGGCGCGCTCTTCGTCGCTGTTGAACGACGGCACCGTGGCCACATAGACTTGCGCGCCGTTGGCCCGCAGCACTTCGGGGATGCCATACCAGTAGTCGAGCACACCACCCATCCTGGCCGCGCCGGTCAGTCCGTGGACCAGCACGATCGGGTAACGCGTCTTCGCGTAGTCGCCGCTCGCGGCCAGGGCTGGTGCTGGCTGCGCCAGCATGGCCGCTGCGACCAGCGTGGCTGTGCCTGCGAGCCTGCGCAAGGCCTTGCCGGCCTTCTGCTCGCGTAGCGCGGGCGTGCGTCGTCCGCACGCGTGGTGTCCGCTGTGCTCCATCTTGTCTCCTCGGTGGTGGGTCTTTTTATGTTGGAAGCAGTAAAGACTGGCCGCCCCGACGAGACAATCAAAACATTAGCGGATTCCCTCTAAACGGCCGCTACAGCCGCGGGCTGCAAGGGCATGCGGGTGCTGGAAAGCAGCTGTTCGTAGATGTAGCACTGCAGCAGCGTCAGCTCGCGCTCGGCCAGCACGTCGAAGGCCACGCCGAAGGCCGGAAAGTCGGCATCGTCGCTGGCCGCGCCGGGGGGCGCGAGGCGGATCCAGCCATCGATGGTGACCTCGCTGTCCAGTGACGCCGTGCGCATCTTGAAGCGCAGCCGCACGCGGCTGCCCGGCGCCGGCGCCGGCGCGGTGGTCTGCACCAGCGCGCCACCGGTGCTGAGGTCGGACAGCAGCGCCAGCCGCGCCGTGCCGGTGTCGATGCCGTCGTCATCGCCGGGCTCGGTCAGGTAGGCGGCCAGCCGGGTTGGCACGCGCGCAGCCTTGCGTACCGGCATTGCGTGCTTCTGCACCGGCGCCGACAGCACCAGGTAGCGAAACGGGCTGCGGCACACGGCGGTGATGGTCGAGGTGAAGCTGTGGATGGCGTGTCCGGAGAAGCCGCGCAGCAGCACGGCATCGCCCGCCTGCAGCGGCAGGTCGCGCCCGCCGAGCTGCGGCCAGGTGACAAACAGGCCCTGCTCGATAAAACCGATCAGGCGGCTGGCGGCCGGGCGTGCGGCCTCGCCCTCATGCTTGACATGCAGCAGCGTGCCGACCTGCAGGCCAAGCGGCCCGGTGGCCGGACGCAGTTCGTCATCGGCATCGTCGTGGCCATCTTCGCGACAGACCACGCCATGGCGGAACACCAGCGCCAGGTCGCGTTCATCGGGAATGACACTGCCGCTGCCGAGCACCAGGTTGCCCTCGCCATCGAGCAATGACCAGGGCAGCGGGTATCCGACGGGAAGATCGTTAGGTGTGAGCTGGATCATGGCTGTTCGCAGTAGGCCCCGGCATTGGATGGGGGCATGGCAAGCCTTAGGCGGAGCCGACGCGCAGGATCCGCCACCTGTATCAGACTTCTATCGGCGCCGGCGCGGCGAAATTAAGCCCTCGGCGATTGACCAGAGACGCATGTGTAGCATTCACTCCCTACGGAGACCTTGACGCCTCGCAAAGTTAGGCCGAAAATCAACAAAAGCTGTCTGACAGCCTGACATATCAAAACCATGACCATCTTGCCCCGCCCGGCCTCGCTCGCCAGCCGCATCGCCCAGACCCTGCACGACGACATCCTCGCCGGCCGCTACGGCGCGGGCGCGCGCCTGCCGGCCGAGGCCAGCCTGGCCGATAACTTCGGCGTGAGCCGGCCGATCGTGCGCGAGGCCATCGCCCAGCTGAAGGCCGATGGCGTGCTGGTGACGCGCAAGGGCTCGGGCGCTTATGTGTCGGAGACCCCGGGCGGCAAGGCCTGGCGCGTGGCCAGCGCGCCCGACGGCGGCCCGACGCTGGCGCAGCTGTTCGAACTGCGCCGGGTAGTGGAAACCGCCTGCGCCGAAATGGCCGCGCAGCGGCGCACGGATGCCGATATCGATGCCATCCGCGGCGCACTGGCGGCGATGCAGGCACGGGCCGACGGCCAGGGCGACATGGCCAGCGCGGCGGCGGCCGACATGGCCTTCCACCATGCCATTGCCGAAGCCGCGCACAACCCCTGCTTTACCGGTCTGACCGATTTCGTCAGCCAGCAGATGCTGGCCGCGCGCCAGCGCGCCTGGGAGAACACCGCGCGGCTGAGTGTGACGACTGGCGCGCCGCGCGCCGCCGACCAGGAACATGCGGCGCTGGCCGAAGCGATTGCCGCCGGCGATGCCACGGCCGCCCGCAGTGCCGCGCAACAGCACCTTGCGGCCGCCGCCGCCCGCCTCGGCCTGACGGCCTGAGCCTCCGAACACACAGACTTTGAAGCAAGGAACAACCATGGAAACAGTGGATTGCGTCGTCATCGGCGCCGGCGTGGTGGGACTGGCGGTGGCGCGCGCACTCGCGCTGCAGGGTCGCGAAGTGATCATCCTGGAAACCGAGAACGCCTTCGGCACCGTCACCAGCGCGCGCAACAGCGAGGTCATCCACGCCGGCATCTACTATCCGGCCGGCTCGCTCAAGGCACAGCTGTGCGTGCGCGGCAAGGCCATGCTGTACGACTACTGCGCCAGTCACCACGTGGCGCACCAGCGCTGCGGCAAGCTGATCGTGGCCACCAGCGAGGCCCAGGTGGCAACGCTCGAAGGCATCCGCGCCAAGGCGGCGGCCAACGGCGTGGACGACCTGCGCCTTGTCAGCCGCGCCGAGGCGCAGGCGCTGGAGCCGCAACTGCAGTGCCATGCCGCGCTGCTGTCGCCGTCGACCGGCATTGTCGACAGCCATGGCCTGATGACCGCGCTGCTGGGCGACGCGGAAAACGCCGGGGCGATGCTGGCGGTGCAGTCGCCGGTGCTGGGCGGCGCGGTGACGGCGGACGGCATCCGGCTGGAGATCGGCAGCGAGGATGGCAGCGCCACCACGCTGCTGGCGCGCACGGTGGTGAACTCGGCCGGGCTGACCGCGCCGGAACTGGCGCGCCGCATCGACGGCATGCCCGAGACCCATATCCCGCCGCAGTACTACGCCAAGGGCTGCTATTTCACGCTGGCCGGGCGCGCGCCGTTCTCACGGCTGATCTACCCGGTGCCCGAGGCGGCCGGGCTGGGCGTGCACCTGACCATCGACCTGGGCGGCCAGGCGCGCTTCGGCCCCAATGTGCGCTGGATCGACGAGATCGAATACGGCGTGGACCCGGCCGACGCCGACGGTTTCTATGACGAAGTGCGCCGCTACTGGCCGGGGCTGGCCGACGGCGCGCTGCAACCCGGCTATGCCGGCATCCGCCCCAAGATCAGTGGGCCGCACGAGGTTGCCGCGGACTTCCGCATCGACGGCCCCGCCGTGCATGGCGTGCCGGGGCTGGTTCACCTGTTCGGCATCGAGTCGCCGGGGCTGACCTCGTCGCTGGCGATCGCCGAGCGGGTCTGCGCGGCGCTGGCCTGAGCGGCGCCATCGCCTTCCGCGCGGAAGCTCATCACCGCACAGAACGCGCCGGCCGCCGCGGCAATGGCGGCCAGCCCGAAGGTATGCTCGGGCGCCAGCGCGTTCCAGGTCCAGCCCATCGCCAGCCCGCCCAGCGTGCCGCCGACGCCGTAGGAAATGCCCGTGTACAGCGCCTGCCCGCGCCCCTGCAGCGGCCCGGCAAACCATGCCTGCAACCGCTTCAGGCTGGCGCTGTGGTGCGCGGCAAAAGTGGCCGCGTGCAGCACCTGCACCAGCGCCATGAGCCAGGCAAACTGGGCGAGGTAGCCGGTCAGGCCGAAGCGCAGCGCCGCCAGCACGAAGGTGCCGGCCAGGATCGTGCGCAGCGCATAGCGCGCGAACAGCAGGCCCTGGTAGTAGAAGAAAACGATCTCGGCGACCACGCCGATGGTCCACATCACGCCAATGGCGAACTTGCTGTAGCCCAACTGCGCCAGCCACAGCGAATAGAACACATAGAGCGCGGCGTGCGCGAACATCATCAGGAAGGCTGACGCCAGGAACCAGGCCACGTCCGGGCGGCGCAGCAGCGGCAAGGCGCGCGGCGGCGCCGTGCGCGGGCCGTCGTCGGCGGCGTCATGCATGGTCAGCACCACGCCGGCCAGGATCGCCAGCAGCGTGCTGGCCACCCACGGGAAGGCGCGCATGCCGACCGCTTCGAACAGCGCCCCGCCGGCCAGCACCGCGCCGATAAAGCCGACCGAGCCGAACATGCGGATGCGGCCGTAGCTATGGTCGAAGGCGCCGTAGCGGCGCAGCGTGGAGATGGTCAGGGCATCGCCCAGCGGCGACATCGCGCTGGTGAGCAGGCTCAGCGTCAGCATCATCGCCATCATGCCGCCGTAGCTGCCCACACCCGGCAGCATCAGGAAGGCCAGCAACGAGGTGAACGCGCTCACGCGCAGGATGCGCACACGCGTGTGCATCACGTCGGACAGCCAGCCCCACAGGTAGGGCCCGACGATGCGGCTGACCTGGAAGCTCGCCATCAGCACGCCGATCTGCACCGGGTTGAAGCCGCGGTCGGCGAAATACAGGCTGACGTACGGCGAGATCAGGCCGACGTAGCCGTAGTAGCCAAGATAGAAGAGCCCGAAACGGGCGTAGTCGGGGCGGCCGGCGCCGGTGGCACCGCCGCCCGCGAAAGGCGTGGCCAACGCGAGGTCAGGTCAGGGGGTCTGGCCGGCCTGCGCGGGAATGCGCGGCGTATCGACCTTGACGTCGCCGCACTGGGCACGGTGGCGCAGGGCGTGGTCGATCAGCACCAGCGCCAGCATGGCCTCGGCGATCGGCGTGGCGCGGATGCCCACGCACGGGTCGTGGCGGCCGAAGGTCTCGACGGTGGCGGCATTGCCGGCCTTGTCGATCGATTCACGCGGGGTGCGGATGGAAGACGTCGGCTTGATCGCCAGCGACACGGTGACGTCCTGGCCGGTGGAGATGCCACCCAGCACGCCGCCGGAATTGTTGGTGCGGAAGCCCTCGGCGGTCAGCTCGTCGCCATGGACGCTGCCGCGCTGGGCCACGCTGTCGAAGCCGGCGCCGATCTCCACGCCCTTGACCGCGTTGATGCCCATCATGGCGTGGGCGATGTCGGCGTCGAGCCTGTCGAACAGCGGCTCGCCCAGGCCCACCGGCACGTTGCTGGCCACCACCTCGATGCGCGCGCCGACCGAGTCGCCGTCGCGGCGCAGCGCGTCCATATAGGTTTCAAGCTCGGGGATGATGTCGGCGTTGGGCGCGAAGAACGGGTTCTCCGGCACGTGCGACCAGTCCGTGAACGGCACCGCGATCTCGCCCAGCTGCGACATATAGCCCCGGATCTCGGTGCCATACTTTTCGCGCAGCCACTTCTTGGCCACCGCCCCGGCCGCCACCACCGGCGCGGTCAGGCGCGCCGACGAGCGGCCGCCGCCGCGATGGTCGCGGATGCCGTACTTCTGCCAGTAGGTGTAGTCGGCATGGCCCGGGCGGAAGGTCTCGACGATATTGCCGTAGTCCTTGCTGCGCTGGTCGGTATTGCGGATCAGCAGGCAGATCGGGGTGCCGGTGGTCTTGCCCTCGAACACGCCGGACAGGATCTCGACCTGGTCGGGTTCCTGGCGTTGCGTGACGTGGCGCGAGGTGCCGGGCCGGCGGCGGTCCAGGTCGCCCTGGATATCGGCCTCGGTCAGCGCCATGCCCGGCGGGCAGCCGTCCACCACCGCGCCGATGGCGGGCCCGTGCGATTCGCCGAAGGTGGTAACAGTGAAAAGCAGGCCAAGGGTGTTGCCGGACATGATGGAAACCGCACAGGAATTGGGGAAGGTTTCCATTGTAAGGCCAATGGCGGGCCTCGGGCGGCCCGGCAGGCTCAGGCGGCGGCGCTTTCCAGCGCCAGTTCGGGGTAGAACTCGGCGCGCATCCGCTCCATATAGGCCACCAGGTTGGCATGCCCCTCGGCCGCGGTGCGGATCGGAGTGTCGAATACGGGGCACAGCAGGCTGCCGGCAAAGGCAAACAGCGTGGCGTCGGCCCCGCATGGCACATTGCCCATCAGGTAGGGCTTGTCGCCCAGGATGTCGGCGATCGAGGTCACGCCCTTGCTGGCCAGCGCCACCAGGTCTTCTTCGCTATGCCGGCCCAGGCCCTGCCCCCACAGCGTCTTGCGCACCTTGTAGCGCACCAGCCGCTCGGCCAGGCCGCGCACCGGCGCCGGCACGCCGCGGAAGAACTGGGCCGGCCCCTTGTCGAAGTTGGCCTGGTCCAGCCAGCGCACCCGCGCCACCGCCCAATACAGGTGGTCTTCCATCAGCTTCTCGGCGGCCCAGGCGATACCGCGCTCGGCCGCGCTCAGGCCCGCGTCGAAGTCGATGTGGTAGGTCTTCTCGATATGCCAGCGGATCAAGGTGGAATCCGCCACGATCCGGCCCATGTCGTCCAGGTAGGGCAGCTTGCCCTTGGGCGCGCGCCGCAGGCTGCCGCGGCGCGCCTGGTAAGGCAGGCCGGCCAGCTTGAGCAGCATCTCGGCCTTGGTGACGAAGGGGCTGGCGTCGGGCAGCCCGAAGGCGGGGCCAAAGGTGTAGAGCGTGATCATCGTGGATTCGGGTTCGGCACAAGGCGTTAGCGCCAGTCGCCGCGCAGGGCCTGCACCATCTGCTGCAGCCCTTCCGGGGTGGCGGCCTCGGGCGGCACCGGCTCGCCCACCACCAGTTCCAGCCGGTTCAGGATGCCGCGCCGGAACGGCCGCGACATCGCCGGTGCCCCCTTGCGCGAAAAGAAGCTGCCCCACAGTCCGCGCAGCGCCATCGGCACCACCGGCACCGGCGTGCGCCGGATGATCTGCTGCACGCCCTGCCTGAACGGGTTGATCTCGCCGGTGGCGGTGATCTTGCCTTCGGGGAAGATGCAGACCAGGTCCCCCTCGTCCAGCGCCTGCGCCACGCTGTCATAGGCACGCCTGAGCATGTCCGGATTCTCGTGCGCCGGCGCGATCGGGATAGCGCGGGCCTGGCGGAAGAACCACGACAGCAGCGGCACCCTGAAGATGTTGTGGTCCATCAGGAAGCGCACCGGGCGTGGGCTGCAGGCCATCAGCACCACCGCGTCGGCAAAGCTGACGTGGTTGCAGACCAGCACGGCCGGGCCGTCGGCGGGAATGCGCTCGGCATTGACGCGGCGCAGCCGGTAGAGGGTATGGACCAGGATCCACGCGATAAAGCGCAGCAGGAATTCCGGCACCAGCGAGTAGATGTAGACCGCCACCACCGCATTGAGCAGCCCCACCACCAGGAACAGCTGCGGGATGCTGTAGCCCGCCTGCGTCATCGCCACGCCCAGCATCGACGCGGCAATCATGAAGAAGCTGTTCAGGATGTTGTTGGCGGCGATGATGCGGGCGCGGTGCGTGGGCGCGCTGCGGCTCTGGATCAGCGCGTACAGCGGCACGCTGTAGAAGCCGCCGAACATGGCCAGCAGGAACAGGTCCGCCAGCACGCGCCAGTGGCGCGGCTCGGCCAGGAAGCCGCCGATGCTGCTGAGCGCCACGGGTGCCTGCCCCTGGCTGGCAAAGTACAGGTCGACCGCGAACACCGTCATGCCGATCGAGCCGAACGGCACCAGGCCGATCTCGACATGGCGCCCGGACAAGCGCTCGCACAGCAATGAACCGGTGCCGATGCCCAGCGAGAACACCGCCAGCAGCAGCGTCACCACGTTCTGGTCGCCGCCCAGCACATCCTTGGCATAGCTGAAGAACGAGGTCAGGAAGGTGGCGCCCAGGAACCACAGCCACGAAATGCCGAGCAGGCTCAGGAATACCGTGCGGTTGCCACGCGCCAGCACCAGGTTGCGCCAGGTCTCGGAAAACGGGTTCCAGTTGATGCGCAGGTCCGGCTGCGGCGCCGGCGAAACCGGGATGCGGCCCGACACCAGCCGCCCCGCCACGGCGATCACCACGCACACCGCGCCCACGTACATCGGCCCCACGATGGTTCCGCCCTGCTGCAGCCCGGCCAGTTCGCCGCCGATCAGCGTCCCGATCAGGATCGCGACAAAGGTGCCCATCTCCACCATGCCGTTGCCGCCGACCAGTTCGCTTTCATCCAGGTGCTGCGGCAGGTAGGCAAACTTGACCGGCCCGAACAGCGTGGAATGCAGCCCCATCAGGAAGGTGCCGGCGTACAGCAGCGGCGCGCTGTGCCAGGCAAAGCCGGCCAGGCCCAGCACCATGATGGCGATTTCCAGCGACTTGACCAGCCGGATCAGGCGCGACTTCTCCAGCTTGTCGGCGATCTGCCCGCTGGTGGCGGAGAACAGCACGAACGGCGCGATAAAGATGGCCGAGATCAGGAAGGCCGCGCTGCGCGCGTCCACGCCCTCGAACAGCGCCGTGTGGTAGGTCACCAGCGAGGTGAAGGCGACCTTGAAGACGTTGTCGTTCATCGCCCCCAGGAACTGGGTCCAGAAGAACGGGGCGAAGCGGCGCAGGCCGAGCAGTCGGAACTGGCTGGGTTGGCTCATGGATGGGCCGGTCGGTCGGCGGACCGCCGCGGAAGTGGGAACGCCGGCAAGTTTGCCGGAGCCGGCGCCCGGCCGCCACCCCGCCACGGCCGCGCGGCGCCAACCGAGGGTATTTCCGAAGGAAGCTTCAGTCCGGGCGGCCCGGCGCCATCACTCGGCGCGCTCTTCCGGCCAGTCGCGGATATAGGCCTTGAGCATCTTGTTCTCGAAGCTCTGGTCCTCGACCACGGCCTTGGCGACGTCGTAGAAGGAGATCACGCCCATCAGCGTGCGGTTGTCGAGCACCGGCAGGTAGCGGGTGTGACGCTCCAGCATCATGCGGCGGACCTCGTTGACGTCGGTCTCCATGGTGCAGGTCAGCGGCGCATCGTCCATCACCTTGCGGATGCTGGTGCCACCGACGTTGCCATGATTGCGGGCGAGTGTCTCGATGATCTCGCGGAAGGTCAGCATGCCGACCAGATCGCCGTATTCCATCACCACCAGCGAGCCGATATCGTGCTCGGCCATGGTGTGGACGGCTACCAGCAAGGAGGTGTCAGGCGTCACGGTATAGAGCGTATTGCCCTTGATCTGGAGGATGTCGCTGACTTTCATGTTGGTCTCCGCTGCCTGCGCTCAAACTGGGGGCATCGCTCCGGCGGGGGGGCACAGGAGGCGATACCGGTCACATTGTTATCTGTCTACGGGTGTGCGGGCGCGCGCTGCATCACGGCGCCCCGTTGGCCGATCCTAGCCCAAACCCGCCGTCAAAGTAAAGCGGGAGGCCGGTTTGCGGGCGTCGGCGCGCGCACGGTGCTACGATGCTGGCCGGAGACAACTCAAGGCCGACCGACCATGTCCGGAACCCGATTCGACACGCTGGCGCTGCACGCCGGCGCCGCGCCAGACCCCGCCACCGGGGCCCGCGCCACCCCCATCCACCTGACCACGTCCTTCGTGTTCCGCGACAGCGAGCACGCCGCGTCGCTGTTCAACATGGAGCGCGCGGGGCACGTCTATTCCCGTATTTCCAACCCCACCGTGGCCGTGCTGGAAGAGCGCATCGCCGCGCTGGAGAACGGCGCCGGCGCCGTCGCCACGGCCTCGGGCCAGGCCGCGCTGCACCTGGCGGTGGCCACGCTGATGGGCGCGGGCTCGCACGTGGTGGCCTCGTCGGCGCTGTACGGCGGCTCGCACAACCTGCTGCACTACACGCTGCGCCGCTTCGGCATCGAGACCACCTTCGTCAAGGCGCGCGACATCGACGCCTGGCGCGCCGCGATCCGGCCCAATACCCGGCTGCTGTTCGGCGAGACCCTGGGCAACCCGGGGCTGGACGTGCTGGACATCCCGACGCTGGCGCAAGTGGGCCAGGACAACGGCATCCCGTTGCTGGTGGATTCCACTTTCACCACGCCCTACCTGCTGCGCCCGTTCGACCACGGCGCCGGCCTGCTCTACCATTCGGCCACCAAGTTCCTGGGCGGCCACGGCACCACCATCGGCGGCGTGCTGGTCGAAGGCGGCACTTTCGACTTCGAGGCCTCCGGGCGCTTCCCGGAGCTGTCCGAGCCGTACGAGGGCTTCCACAACATGGTGTTCACCGAGGAAAGCACGGTGGCGCCCTTCCTGCTGCGCGCGCGCCGCGAGGGCCTGCGCGACTTCGGCGCCTGCATGAACCCGATGGCCGCCTGGCAGCTGCTGCAGGGCGTGGAGACGCTGCCGCTGCGCATGAGCCGCCATGTCGACAACACCCGCAAGGTGGTGCAGTTCCTGGTCTCGCACCCGATGGTGGAGTCGGTGTCCTACCCGGAACTGGAATCGCACCCCGACTACGAACTGGCCAGGCGCCTGCTGCCGCGCGGCTGCGGCGCGGTGTTCAGCTTCAACCTGAAGGGCAACCGCGTGGCCGGCCAGCGCTTCATCGAGAGCATGTCGCTGTTCTCGCACCTGGCCAATGTGGGCGACGCGCGCTCGCTGGTGATCCACCCGGCCTCGACCACGCACTTCCGCATGGACGCGGCGGCGCTGCAGTCGGCAGGCATCACCGAGGGCACGATCCGGCTCTCGATCGGGCTGGAAGACCCGGATGACCTGATCGACGATCTCAAGCGCGGCCTGAAGGCGGCCGAGAAAGCCATGAGTGGCAAGGGAGGGCAAGCCTGATGGAACTGACCATTGCCGGCCAGCCGGCCTACGCCTATACCGGCGGCAAACCCTTCGATCCCGCCCTGCCCTGTGCCGTGTTCGTCCACGGCGCGCAGAACGACCATAGCGTGTGGGCCCTGCAGACGCGCTGGTTTGCCAACCACGGCTTCTCGGTGCTGGCGGTGGACCTGCCGGGCCACAACCGCAGCAAGGGCGCGCCGCTCGCCACCGTCGAGGCCATGGCCGACTGGGTCATGGCGCTGGTGGCCGCCGCCGGCGTGAAGACGCCGGCCTTCGTGTTCGGCCACAGCATGGGCTCGCTGATCGCGCTGGAATGCGCGGCGCGGCATGCGCAGGCGGTGCGCGGCATCGGCCTGCTGGCGACGGCCTACCCGATGAAGGTCTCGGACGCGCTGCTGGACGCCTCGCTCAACCGCGAGGGCGAGGCCATCGCCATGGTCAATACCTGGTCGCATTCGAGCCTGGCCAACAAGCCGTCTTCGCCCGGGCCGGGCGCGTGGATGCACGGCGGCAGCCAGCGGCTGATGGAGCGCGTGTCGCGCAACAACCCGCAGGCCCATGTGTTCCACAATGACTTCTCGGCCTGCAATGCCTACGCCCATGGCGAAGAGGCCGCGGCCGCAGTGGCCTGCCCGGCGCTCTTCATCACCGGCACCAAGGACATGATGACGTCGCCCAAGGCGGCCCAGGCGCTGGCCGGCAAGATGGCCAAGGCAAGCCTGGTCACGGTGCCGTGCGGCCACGCGCTGATGGGCGAACGCCCGGATGAAGTGCTGGACGCGCTGGCGGCCTTTGCGCGCAAGGTGGTCGCTGCCGGCTAAGCCTGGTCGCGGATGGCTGGCCGGCCACGCCGGCGGCCAGCCTCCCGACACCTCGGCGCAGAAGGTCTACACTGCACAAAACAAGACCTGCCGGAGACAGCCATGGCCCACGCCCGCGCGCGCGAGTTCGAGAACTTCGCGGCCTTTTATCCCTACTACCTGAGCGAACACCAGAACCGTACCTGCCGGCGCCTGCATTTTGCCGGGTCGACGGTAGCGTTGCTGTGCCTGGTGGCGCTGGTGGTTACCGGCAATGCATGGTGGCTGCTGGCCGCCGTGCTGGCAGGCTACGCCTTTGCCTGGGTCGGGCACTTTGGTTTCGAGAAGAACCGGCCGGCGACGTTCCGGCATCCGCTCTACAGCCTGATGGGAGACTGGGTGATGTATGCCGATATCTGGCGGGGCAGGATCCCGTTCTGAGCAACTTCACTGTCGCAGGGGGCGGACCTTACACCTGGCCATGCCAGCCCGGCGGCACCACTTCCAGCGTGCGCCGCTGGGGGTGGCTCCCCCCATCCCCTTCAGTCGGCGGCAGATCAGCCGGCTGCTGCCGGAACACCGCCTCCAGCGTCTGATCCAGCTGCGGATTGTCCAGGACCGACTTGAGCGCATCCGCCCCTTGCAGCTGCTGCGCCAGCGCGGTGCGCGGCAGCCGCGGCAGGTTCAGCACCAGCCGGTCATGCAGCGTGCGCAACGTCACCTGTGACGGATTGCACAGCAGTGCCCAATGGGCCTGACCACGCTCCTGCTGCAAGCGCCCGACCAGATGCATGGCCTTGAGCTTGCCCAGCAGGTCCGACAGGTAATCGGCCTCGACCCGCAGCTTGCGGCCCAGGTCCAGTTCGCCAACGCTGCGCGGCACCTCGTCGCGCGCGCGGTAGAGCAGCAGCAGCACGCCCAGCGCATCGAAGAACTCGCTGCCGGCAAAGGTGCGGCGGCGCCAGTAGCCCTGCCGGATCACCGGCAGGTTGGCGGCAATGGTCGCACCCAGCAGCGTCACCAGCCAGCTCAGGTAGATCCACAGCAGGAACAGCGGCAACGCGGCGAAGGTGCCGTAGACCGCGGTATAGGCCGGGATCTCGGTGATGAAATAGCCGAAGCCGCGCTTGGCGAACTCGAACGCGACCGCCGCCACCAGGCCGGCCACGATGGCATCGCGCCATTCGACATAGGCATTGGGCACCGCCGTGTACAGGAAGGCGAAGGCCAGCGCCGACAGCAGCACCGGCGTCGCGCCCACCAGCAGCCCCAGCCCCACCGGCATGGTGCCGACATAGCCCGCCGAGACCGAGATCAGGTAGGAGCTGATGGACAGGCTCGCGCCGATCAGCACCGGCCCGAAGGTCAGCACCGCCCAGAACACCAGCACCCGCTGCGCCAGCGGGCGGCGCTGCTTGACGCGCCAGATCGCGTTGAGCGCGTCTTCCACGGTCAGCATGGTCAGCACCGAGGTGACCATCAACCCGCCCAGGCCCATTGCGGTCAGCCCGCGCGCGCTCTTGGCGAACATGCCGAGGTAGCGCTGGATCGATTCACTGACGTTGCCGGGGATCAGGTTCTGGAACAGGAACGCCTCGATGGCGTTGCGGAAGTCGCGGAACACCGGGAACGCGGCCAGCAGCGCGAACGCCACCGTCAATACCGGCACTACTGCCAGCACGGTGGTGAAGGTCAGGCTGGCCGAGACCTGCGGCAGCCGGTCTTCGCCGGCGCGGCGCAGCGCATACCGCGCCAGGGCGCGTACCTTCTGCAGGTTCCATTCTCGGCGCAGGCGGGCAACGCGGGGTCCGATCATGCGCAAACAACCTCCTGGATCTGGTTCTGACGGATAAACAGGCGGCCCGCGGCACCGGGGGCGCAAAGCCGATGGGAGATGGCGCGGGGGGCGCATCTATAATACGCGCATTGCTTCCGGCACCTTTCGCGCAACACCACCCCGCCACCGCCGGCCATCCCGCTCCATGACCGACATCCTCGTCCTGTATTACAGCCGCCACGGCAGCACCCGCAAACTAGCCGAACTGATTGCCAACGGTATCGACAGCGTCCCCGGCGCCCAGGCCCGGCTGCGCACGGTGCCGCCGGTTTCCACCGTGTGCGAGGCCACCGCGTCCGATATCCCGGCCGACGGCCCGCCCTATGCCGAGCTGCGCGACCTGGAGGAGTGCGCCGGCCTGGCCCTGGGCAGCCCCACCCGCTTCGGCAACATGGCCGCGCCGATGAAGTACTTCCTGGACGGCACCGTGGCGCAGTGGCTGTCGGGCACGCTGACCGGCAAGCCGGCCTGCGTCTTCACCGCCACCGGCAGCCTGCACGGCGGGCAGGAAACCACGCTGCTGTCGATGATGCTGCCGCTGCTGCACCACGGCATGCTGATCCTGGGCCTGCCATATTCCGAGAAGGGCCTGATGACCACGGCCTCGGGCGGCACACCCTACGGCCCCAGCCACCATGCCCACGGCGACAACCGCGGCCCGGTCACGGAAGACGAATCGGGACTGGCCATCGCCATGGGCCGGCGGCTGGCTCAGACCGCGCTGCGCCTGGCGGGAGGCGCGGCATGAGCCCCATCCCCGAGAGCGACCAGGCGCTGCACAGTCCCTGGCTGTACCGGTTCAGCGTGGGCAGCCTGCTGGCGCTGGTGGTGCTGTGCATCGCCTGGGAATGGTTCCTGGCGCCGCTGCGCCCTGGCGGATCGTGGCTGATCATCAAGTTCCTGCCGCTGCTGCTGCCGCTGCGCGGCGTGCTGACGCGCAACCGCTACACCATGCAGTGGTCGTCGATGCTGATCCTGCTGTTCTTCACCGAGGGCATCGTGCGCGCCACCAGCGACCGCGCGCCCTCGTCCACGCTGGCGTGGGTGGAGGTGGCGCTGACGCTGGTGTTCTTCACCAGCACCATCCTGTACCTGCGCCCATACAAGCGCCGCGCCCGGGCGGCCGGCAAGCCGGCCGCGCCCAAGTCCTGACCCTCATTCCGCCGTCGCCATGACCTCGCCTCAAGACTCCTTCCTCGCACTGTGCCGCGCCGCGCTGGGTGCGCAGCACGTGCTGACCGATGCAGCCGACAAGGCACCCTACCTGACCGACTGGCGCAAGCGCTATCGCGGCGAAGCGCTGGCGGTGCTGCGCCCCGGCAGCACCGAGGAGGTCGCGGAGGTGGTCCATGCCTGCCATGCGCACAAGATCGCGGTGGTGCCGCAAGGCGGCAACACCGGCCTGTGCGGCGGCGCCACGCCGGTGGCCGGGCAGGACCAGGTGGTGGTTTCGCTGCAGCGGCTGCACCGCATCCGCCAGGTCGATCCGCTCAACAACACCATCACGGTCGAGGCCGGCGTGGTGCTGCAGCACCTGCAGGAGGTGGCGCGCGAGCACGGCCGGCTGTTTCCGCTGAGCCTGGCGGCCGAAGGCAGCTGCACCATCGGCGGCAACCTGTCGACCAATGCCGGCGGCACCGCGGTGCTGCGCTACGGCAACACGCGTGAGCTGTGCCTGGGCCTGGAAGTGGTGACGCCGTCGGGCGAGATCTGGCACGGCCTGCGCGGGCTGCGCAAGGACAACACCGGCTACGACCTGCGCGACCTCTTTGTCGGCGCAGAAGGCACGCTCGGCATCATCACCGCGGCGGTGATGAAGCTGTTCCCGCTGCCACGCGCCTCGGTCACCGCGCTGGCCGCGGTGCAGAGCCCGCGCGCCGCGCTGGCGCTGCTGGCCATCGCACAATCGCATGCCGGCGCCATGCTGACCGGGTTCGAGCTGATGTCCGCGCTCAGCATGACGCTGGTGACGCGGCACTTCCCGCAGCTGCGCTATCCGTTCGCAGACATCCACCCGCAGCTGGTGCTGCTGGAACTGTCCGACAGCGAAAGCGAAGCCCACGCGCGCGGCATCTTCGAGACCATGATGTCGGCCGCCTTCGATGCCGGCGTGGTCGCCGACGCGGTGGTGGCGGAATCGGTGCAGCAGTCGCGCGATTTCTGGAACCTGCGCGAGCATATCCCGCTGGCGCAGGTGGAAGACGGCAAGAACATCAAGCACGATATCGCCGTGCCGGTGTCGCGCGTGGCGGACTTCATCGAGACCACCGACGCGCTGCTGCAGAACGCCTTCCCCGGCGCGCGCATGGTGACCTTCGGCCACCTCGGCGACGGCAACCTGCACTACAACGTGTCGCCGCCGGAAGGCGTCGACCACGAAGAATTCCTGGCGCACCAGGACCAGGTCAACCGCATCGTGCACGACAGCGTACGCTCGCATAACGGATCGATTTCCGCAGAGCACGGACTGGGCCAACTCAAGCGCGAGGAAAACCGGCTCTACAAGAGCGAAGTCGAACTGGCGATGATGCGCGCGATCAAGGGCGCACTCGATCCGCAGGGGCTGATGAATCCCGGCAAGGTGATCTGAGCGCGCCGCGCCATCATCGCGCCAGTGCCTCGCGGATATATGCCGCCACCGCCTCCAGCAACTGGTCGAGATGGCCGCGCAGCACGGCGAAGCCGCGGTGCTGCGCGAACCTTGCCTCGTCCATATAAAGCGCGCGGTTGATTTCGATCTGCAGGCTGTGGCGGCCGTGCGCCGGGTCCGCATAGGCACGGATCAGCTCCGCCCCCTTGTACGGCCAGTTGATGCCCACCCGGTAGCCGAAGCCGCGCAGGCACTGCGCCACCAGCTCGATAAACGCAGGCGAGCAGGTGGCGCCGTCGCCGTTGCTGATCACAAAGTCAGCCCGCTCCACGCCATTGTCCACGTTCATCGCATTGCCGCGCGATTTCATCGAATGGCAGTCGATATGCCACACCGCGCCCGAGCGCGCATGATGCTGCGCCAGCAGGCCGGACAGCGCGGCGTGATAGGGATCGTAGTAGGTCTTCAGCAGGTACTCCGCCATGTCCGGCGACAGCGGCGCGGCGTACACCGGCACGCCCGGCAGCGCCAGCCGGCGCAGCACGCCCATGCCGCGCCCGGACTTGTCGCTGGGCTGCACGGCATAAGGCATGGCGCCGTCGATCAGCGCGGGATCGATGTCATCGCGGGCGCGGTTGACGTCGACCATCCAGCGCGGGAAGCGCGCGCACAGCAGCGTGCCGCCCACCATCGGCGCATGCGCGAACAACTGGTCGACATAAGCGTCCCAGCCCGTCAGCAGGGCTTCGGGGGGCGCCGCCAGCGGCAGGGTCTCGGCATGCACCAGCCCGCTGTGCGGGGAGTCCACCACCAGCGGCAGCGCCGCGCCGGCCGGTTCAGTCAGCGAATAAGGAAGGGCCATTATCAGAATTTGTGCTGGATGCCGATGCCGACCGTGGTCACGGTGTCACCGGGCTTGTGCGAGTTGGGATCCTCGCGATCGAAGAAGACGTAGGGCATGGTGCGTTTGCTCAGGCTGTAGCCATAGCCGGCCTGCACCTTCTTGAGCCTGCCTTGCGGGTCGCGCTGTACTGCGCGCTCCATGTAGTTCACGGTGAGCTTGTGGGCGCCATAGGGCACGGTGAAGCCGACCAGCCAGTAAGGCACGTCGGTGCGGGTGGCGGCAGTGCCGGCGTAGCGGTCGCGCCCGTAGATGCCGTAGATATTGACCACGGTAAAGTTATACGACGCCGCGGCCTGCACCTTGTCGCGGAAATCATTGGCCACCAGCCCGCCGGCCTTGGCATCGCGCGAATAGCCCACGCCCGCGGCAAAGTTGCCGGCAGCGTAGTTAAGGCCAAGGTCGTACTGGCGGAAGTCGTCCTCGGCCCGCACCGGCGACCTGGCGTTGGGAGTGGCCGGATCGGGGCCCGCCAGGTTCACGCGCGCCCGTACTGAAAAGCCGCCGAACTCCGGCGTCGCGTAGCCCAGCGCGTTCGACACGCGGTTGCGCGCGTTCAGCACCTTGGTGCCGATGGCAGTGGCGCCCGCATCATGGATGGCGAAGTCGATGTTCTGCGTCACCTGCGAGTAGATCGGCGAACCCACGATCGTCGCCGAATCCAGCCGCCCCAGCGCGATCGCGCCGAAGCCGCCCTGCAGTCCGACAAAGGCATTGCGGAACTGCGGGTTGGTGGCCGTGCCGCTGTCGGCGGCAAAGCCCTGCTCCAGCCCGAACGCGGCGCGCAAGCCCCCGCCCAGGTCTTCGCTGCCGCGCATGCCCCAGCGCGAGGCGTTGTCGACCATCTGCGTGGCGCGGCCGTCCGGGCCCTTCTGGTATTCGATATCGGTGTCGAGGCGGCCGTACAGCGTCACCGATGCGTCGGCCGCGGCCGACAGCAGCGCCAGCGCGCCGCCGATGCAGGCGCGTGCGAGCGCACTCTTGGTCTGGATACCCTTCATGCTTCTGCTCCCTCTATTGTTGTGTGCCAACGCACAAGTGCCCCTAGGGTGATCCCAACTGCCGCGTTGTCTGTCCGCGCAGCGCGCAAGCTCCCCGCCCGCCGCGCGCGCGGCGGGATGGCATCGATGCACAGGGGGGAGCGTGGGCCGGCCGGGCGGCAGCTATCTAGTCATTCAAGTGGCAGGCGGACAGCCGCCCACCGATATCGCGCAGCACCGGTACTTCGGCCGCGCAACGCGCGCTCGCATGCGGGCAGCGCGGATGGAAGGCGCAGCCCGTGGGCGGCGCCAGCGGGCTGGGCAGTTCGCCGCGGATCGGCTGGTGCGCTGGCGGGCTGGCGCCCAGGCGCGGCGCGTCGGCCAGCAGGGCACGGGTATAGGGATGGTTGGGCGCGCCGAACACGTCGCGCGCAGCGCCGCTCTCGACGATGCGGCCCAGGTACATGATCACCACGCGGTCCGACATATGCTCCACCACCGCCAGGTTGTGGCTGATGAAGACATAGGTCAGTTCGTGTTCGCGCCGCAGATGCATGAACAGGTTGATGATCTGCGCCTGCACCGAGACGTCGAGCGCGGACACGGCCTCGTCGCAGATCAGCAGGCGCGGGCGCAGCGCCAGTGCGCGGGCAATGGCCACGCGCTGGCGCTGGCCGCCGGAGAACTCATGCGGAAAGCGCTCGGCGTAGCTGGGATCAAGCCCCACCTGCTGCAGCAGTTCGCCGGCGAACGACGCCGCGCGCGCACGCTTGACCATGCCGTGATAGACCGCGCCTTCGGTAATGGCCTGGCCGATGCGCAGCCGCGGGTTGAGCGAGGCATAGGGGTTCTGGAACACCATCTGCACGGCGCGGTGATAGCCGGCGGACGCGATATCGGCGCGCCTGCCTTCCCACGCAATCTCGCCGCCCGTCTGCGGCAGCAGCCCCGCCAGCATGCGGCCCAGCGTGGACTTGCCGCAGCCGGACTCGCCGACCACACCCAGCACCTCGCCCTTCTTCACCTGCAGCGAGACATCATTGACGGCATGCACCGCCTGCACTGGCTTGCCGGCCATGCGTCCCAGCAGGCCGGGCTTCATGGAGAAGCGTTTCTGCAGGTTGCGCGCTTCGAGCATGACTGTCATGCCACCTCCAGGGGATAAAAGCAGCGCAGCGTCCGGCCGCGCACGGTGGTTTCGGCGGGCGCCTGGCGGCATGCGTCCTGCGCGCGCTGGCAGCGCGGCGCAAAGGCGCAGCCCGGTGGCAGCGCGGCCAGCGCCGGGGCCGCGCCCGGGATCGCGCGCAGCGTTGCGCCGCGCATAGCCGGCGTGGGCAGGGAATCCAGCAACCCGCGCGTGTACGGATGCAGCGGCCGCTCAATCAGGTCGGCGACCGGGCCCTGCTCCACCACCCTGCCCGCGTACATCACGCAGACGCGGTCGACCAGGTCCTTGACCACGGCCAGGTCATGGCTGATCCAGATCGCGGCGGCACCGGTCTCGCGCACCAGCTGCTTCATCTCGTAGAGGATCTGCGCCTGGATGGTGACGTCCAGTGCGGTGGTGGGCTCATCGGCAATGATCAGGTCCGGGCGGTTGATCAGCGCATTGGCGATTGCCACGCGCTGGCGCATGCCTCCCGACAGCTCATGCGGATAGGCGCGCATGCGCTGCTCCGGCGCCGGGATGCCCACGCGCGTGAGCGCGTCGACTGCCTGCGCGTGCGCTTGCGCGCGGGTGCGGCGGTGATGCACCAGCACGGTCTCGGCCAGCTGGTCGCCCACGCGCATCACCGGGTTGAGCGACATCATCGGATCCTGGAACACCATCGCGATGCGGTCGCCGCGCAGCGCCTGCCACTGGCGCGGCGAACACGCCAGCAGCTCCCGTCCCTTGAAGCGCACCGAACCGCCAGTGACACGCCCGGGCGGGTCCAGCAGGTTCATCAGCGAAAACGCCGTCACCGACTTGCCCGAGCCTGACTCGCCGACGATGCCGAGGATCTCGCCCGGCTCCAGCGCAAACGACACGCCATCCACCGCCTTCACGGCCCCGCGCGCGAGCGCGAAGCTGGTGCTCAGGCCGGTAACTTCCAGTAGTGCCATGCCGGGCTCCTTACCCTTCCAGCCGCGGATTGAGCACGCGGCGCAGGCGGTCGCCCACCAGGTTGATCGAGCCGATCAGCAGCACCAGGGCCACGCCCGGGAAGATGCTGATCCAGTACTTGTTCGACAGCATGTATTCGAAGCCATTGGCGATCAGCATGCCCAGCGACGGCTGCGTGCGCGGCAGCCCGATGCCGAGGAAGCTCATGGTGGCCTCCAGCGTGATCGCATGCGCGATCTGCAGCGTTCCGGTCACCACCAGCGGCGCCATGCAGTTGGGCAGGATATGGCGGAACATCACGCGCAGCGCCGGCAAGCCCTGGCCAAGCGCGGCCTCGACATATTCCTTGCGCCGCTCCACCTGCGCCGCGCCGCGCACGGTGCGGGCGAAGTAGGCCCACTGCACGATCACCAGCGCCAGAAGGGTCTTGTCCACGCCCTGCCCCAGCACCGCCAGCAGGATCAGCGCCACCAGCACCGCGGGCAGGCTCAGCTGCAGGTCGACCACGCGCATGATGGCGGCATCCGCCACCCCGCCGAAGTACGCCGCGGCCAGGCCCACGGCGCTGCCGACCATCAGCGCCACCACCGCGCTGATCACGCCCACGCCCACGCTGATACGGATGCCATAGAAGATGGCGCTGAGCAGGTCGCGCCCGGCGCCGTCGGTGCCCAGCCAGTAATGCGGCCGGCCTTCGTAGCCGACACTGCCCGGCGGCAGTTCGGAGTCGATCACCGACACCGTGGCGAGGTCATAGGGATTCTGCGGGCTGATCACATGGGCCAGCACGGCAACCAGCAGCAGCGCCACCAGCAGTGCCAGCGCGGCGGCGGAGACGCGGTTGGCGCAGAAGCGCCGCAGCAGCGAGGGCCGTGCCGCAGGCGGCGCGGCGGCAGGCGCCGGTTCCGCCGCGGCCGGCGCAAGCGCGGGCACGGCAGTGTCGGCTTCAGATACAGGCAGGGACATCGGTTCAGTCTCGTTCTTTTGGAGGGAGAAAAGCGGCGGAGGCGGGGTCTAGGCCGGCTTGTGCCGCAGGCGCGGGTCCAGCACCACGTAGAGCAGGTCGACCACCAGGTTCAGCACCACGAACAGCACCAGCGTGACCAGCAGGTAGGCCACCACCACCGGACGGTCCAGCGCCAGCACCGAATCGATGATCAGCTTGCCCATGCCAGGCCAGGAGAACACCGACTCGGTCACCACCGAGAACGCGATCAGGTGGCCGAACTCCAGGCCGACCACGGTGACGATCGGGATCAGCACATTGGGAACGACATGGCGCAGCACCAGCCGCGCGCCGCCCACGCCCTTGGCGCGGGCAAACCTGATGTACTCCTGACCGGCCACTTCGCGCGTGCCGGCCTCGGTGAGGCGCGCGACCAGCGAGATCTTGAACAGCGACAGCGTCAGCGCCGGCAGCAGCAGGAAGCGCATGCCTTCCCAACTGGTCACCGACAGCGGCATGCCCAGCACCGTGCTGACCGGCCCGCGCCCGCCCGAAGGCAGCCAGCCCAGGTTCACCGAGAACACCAGGATGCAGATCATGCCGATCCAGAAGGTCGGCATGATCACGCCGCCGAGCGAGCACGCCATCAGCATCCGCGCCAGCCGGCTATGCGGCTTGAGGCCCGCAAACACACCCATCGGGATGCCGATGCCCAGCGACAGCAGCAGCGCCGTCACGGCCAGTTCCAGCGTGGCCGGCACGCGGCTGACGATCAGCTCGATCGCCGGCCGGTTATAGATGAAGGAATCGCCCAGGTCGCCGTGCAGGGCGCCCTGCAGGAAGCGCAGGTATTGCTGCGGCATGGGCAGGTCCAGGCCGAGCGCGTGGCGCGCCTCAGTGATTTCCTGCTCGGTGGCGGTGGGGCTGACCAGCAGGTGCACCGGGTCGCCGATCAGGTTGACCGCGCAGAAGGTCAGCACCGACATGATCCACAGCACCGCAAGGCTCTGCAGCAGCCGTTTGAGAAGGGTTTCGAACATGATGATTAAAGGCGGGATAGTCCGTGGCGCGGATCAGCGTTGCGGGGCGGCGGGCGGCGCCGGGCGGATATTGCTGGCATAGGTGAAGCCGTCGCTGCGCGGCTGCACCGCGAGCCCGTCGCGATAGGCCCACGCGGCGCGCAGGTGATGCAGCGGCACGATGCCCGCGTCGGCGGCCAGCTTCTCGGCCGCGCGCTGCTGCGCCTGGTCGCGCGGCGCCGGCGCCATGGTATGCATCGATTCCTCGATCAGCGCATCCACTGCCGCGTTGGCATAGCCGCTGCGGTTGTTGGCGCCCAGCCCGGCGGCCTTGTCCTGCGCATGCGCCACCGCCACCAGCGGCTCCAGCGAATCGCCGCTGACCGCGCCGATGCCGAGCAGGAAGACGCTGAATTCCGGCTTGCCGCCGTCGCCGCCCGAGGTGGCGCGGGTGATATAGACCGAATACGGCAGCGTGCGCACCTCGGTGCGGATGCCGGCGCGGGTCAGCATCTGCCCCACCGCCTCGCAGGTCTTGGCGTCGTTCAGATAGCGGTCGTTGGGGCAATGCAGCGTCAGGCGGAAGCCCTCGGGATAGCCAGCCTCGGCCAGCAGGCGGCGCACCCGCGCGGCATCGGCACGCGGCGCCGGCACGTTGGGGGCAAAGCCGAAGAAGCCCTGCGGCACCATCTGCCCGGCCGGCACGGAATCGCCCCTGGTCACGCGCGCCGCGATCAGGTCGCGGTCGATGGCCAGGCTGATGGCCTGGCGCACCCGGGCATCGCGCAACGGATTGGCCGCCAGCGGCTGGCCGGCGTTGTCCTGCACATAAGGCGACACCGCGCGCGCCTGGTCCAGCTGCAGGTAGTTCAGCATGTACGAGGTCGCCGATACGGTGCGGATGCGGCCGTTGGTGCGCGCAAAGGCTTCGGCGATGCTGGCCGACGAGGCGTCGATCACATCCACCAGCCCCGACAGCAGCGCCGAGGCCCGCGCCGGCTCCTTCGGGATGAACTGGAACACCACCCGCTGCCACGGCTGCGGTCCGCCCCAGTAGCCCGGATTGCGCGCCAGCGTCAGCTGCTGGCCGTGCTCCCAGGCCACCAGCTTGTATGGGCCGGTGCCGATGCTGGCACTGCCATGGGCAAAGTCTGCCTCGCGCACGGCCTTGCCGAGCGAGCGCGGCAGCATCGCCACCATGCCGATGTTCTGCGGCAGCACCGGGTTAGGCGAGCGCGTGCGCACGCGCAGCGTCAGCGGCCCCGTCACCTCTACCGCTGCAACCGACTTCAGGTAAGTGCGGAAGGTGCGCGCCCCCGGCAGCTTCATGGCGCGCTCGATCGAATAGCGTGCATCCTCGGCGGTGAATGGCTCACCGTTGCTGAAACGCACGCCCGGGCGCAGCTGGAATTCCCAGTTGCGGTCGTCCAGCTGGCGCCATGCCGTGGCCAGCTGGGGCACGGGGCGCAGCGCATTGTCCAGGCCGACCAGGGTCTCGTACACGTGGCCCCACAGGTTGCGGCCGGCGGCGTCCAGCACATGGGGATCGGCGGCGCTGATCTCGGCCTTGTAGCCGATGCGCAGGTCGGCGGCATGCGCGGCGTGGCCGGCCGCGAGCAGCGCGAAGGCAGCCAGGGCAGCGGCGATACGTGACGCCGGGTGGACAGCAAGGTGAGACATGGGGATCTGGTTCGTTTCTCGAAACAATGTTTCATTCAGTGATACCGCGTATCGAAGAATAAGACATCGAAGCCGTTGTCGAGAAGCAGGGTTTACCCCTGTGATTCGCGCGGCCAAAGAAAAAGCGGCGCCGAAGCGCCGCTTTTGAGATATCGGGAATTTGCGCGGTCCTGCCGCGCCCAGCCGGGTTCAGCCGCCGGTATGCCCGAGCGCGCGTGACAGCGCGGCGGCCTCCGCCACCACCATCGCCACATGCCGGTCCAGCGCCTCCTGCGTGGTCCGGCTGGCCGGGCTGGCAATGCTCAGCGACGCCACTGCCGCGCCGCTGTGATCGCGCAGCGGCGCGGCGGCAGAGACAGCATCGGCATCGCGCTCGCCAAGCGACACCGCATAGCCCGCGGCGCGAATCGCCGCAAGCTCGTCGCGCAGGGACTGCGGCTCGATGATGGTCTTGGCGGTGAAACGTTCCAGCTGGTGCGCCAGCACGGCGTCCAGCACCTCGGGCGCAGCGTAGGCAAGCAGCAGCTTGCCGGAGGCCCCCACATGCAGCGGCCGGCGGTTGCCGATCTCGGTATGCACGCGCACCGATTGGGTCGACTCATGCCGCGCCACACACACCGACTCCAGCCCGTCGCGCACGCGCACGATCACGTTCTCGCCGCAGGCCGCGCCGATCGCCGCCAGCCGCGGCGCCACCAGCTTGACCAGGTCGAACTGCTCGCGCGCGGCATTGCCCACCAGCAGCGCGTTGTAGCTGAGCTTGTAGACCGCTGCCGGCGACTCGCGCGCGATCAGGCCGCGGTGCTCCAGCGTGGTCAGCAGGCGGAACGCGCGCGCCTTGGTCAGCCCGGCCCGCCGCGCCAGTTCGGTCACGCCCAGCGATGGGTGCTCGGCCACCAGCATCAGCAAGCCCAAGGCTTCGTCCACCGCTTCAACGATGTAGGTCATCGATCCTTCTTCGCCATGTTCGTAAATGTCCCATCGCGGATTGTAGCGGTCGCCGCGAGCATTCGGTATGCACTGCGTCACACAGACAGGCGACGCAGAAGCGCCCCGAAGGAAGATGAATCAGGCAGAGTCTCCGGCGAGGGGGCACCACCTGCGAACCCCACAATCTGGAATTTTCGAATGCAAAGCCCGGCTTATGATCGGCAGTACTCGCAGCACCTCATGCACAGATTAGAGATTGACGCAGACAACCTTGTACCTGACCAGAGCCCTGCACCGCTCGCTGCAGCAACAGCCCGACCAAGTCGTCACCATCTTCCGCGGCCGGCACCGCACTTACGCGGGCCGGGCTTGCCGATGACAACGTCTTCGATGACGAACGGGGTCTTGGCCTCGTAGAGGACAGCAGCCTTCATCCTTGTCTCCTTCGCTGCGCCGGGATGCAGCCGTTACAGCTGCACCCGGCTGCGCTTGAGCTGGAACGCCACCGTCACCCGGTCCGCCGGATAGATCGTGTCGGTGATCTCAAGGATCCTGCCCTGCGCGTCCTTGTAATGGCGGATCAGCCGCAGGCCGGCCGAGCCCGGCTCGGCGCCCAACACCGCTGCCAGCCGCGCATCGATCAGCACGCCGTGAATCACCTGCCGGATCTCGGCAATGGCCACGCCGCAATCGCGCTCGATCAGCGCGCTGACCAATAGCCTGGGGTTGTTGCGGATGGTATCCGCCAGGTGCGCCAGCGAGGCGTCGATGTAGATGTCGGCGCGCGCCACCGGCGTGCTGCCCTTGCGCGCATCGACCCGCGTGCCGGAAAAACGCAGCCATTCGCTGCCAATCGGCGCCTCCAGCAGACGGGCCTCGGCGCGGTCCAGCGTGACGCTGTGCACCGCCTCGATACTGCGGATCTCGGTGGCTGCCACCAGCACCAGGTCTTCGGCGGTGCCGAACGACTGGATGTACGACGCGTCCGGGTTGGCGCTCTCGACGATGGTCCCCACCGCCTTCTTGCGCGAGATATAGCCCCAGTCCTGCAGCAGCTTGAGTGCCGCGCGCACGGTATGGCGGCTGACGCCATGCTGCTCGGCGAGATCATGCTCGGTCGGCAGCAGGCTGCCGACCACGCGGCGGCCCTCGACGATATCCCGGACCAGGGTGCTGGCCAGCTCGGCATAGCGGGTCGAGGCGGTTGCCCCCGGCGCCGCCGGTGCTTCCGCACGCTTGTCGTTCAGTTGGTTGCGCATGGCAATGAGATGTCCCGGGCCGATGCATGAAAAATGGGTCCGCGCATTCTAAGACAAGCGGCAGCGGCACCCGGAGCCGCGCCGCTCAGGCCTCGAAGAAGCGCCGGTCCGCTTCGGCCGGCACCGTCATGCTGGCGCAAGACCTCGTCTCCCGCCGTGACTATGTCCGTACATAGTGGAGGGCGGATCAAGCTATGTCAATGATCGGGATATCCAGGAAATCTTGGCAGAAATTCACCCACCCGATACGGGTGGGCCGGCGCCTTGACTTGCCACCGAACCGCGCTGATCTCTTACTATGTACGTACATAAAGCCGCATGCCGGACGTCGCAGGGATCGACCAAATGAGCGCAACGTGCAAAAACTGACCGACGAACGGCCGGGCGCGTGCGCAATGCGCAGCAGGTGTTCGACGCCATCGAGTCTTTCAGCAGGGTGCGCACCAAGGAAGAGATCGCACAGTGCCTCGGCGGCAGGGTGCCGTTCGGCCCGGAAACCCCTGCAATTCCATGCGTAGCACCATTTGACGCACCAGAGGAGAAAAGATGAGCATCAAGGGCAAGGCCTATATCGTCGGGGCCTATGAGCACCCGACCCGCAAGGCACCGGATAAGTCGGTGGCGCAGCTGCACGCTGAAAGCGCCAAGGGCGCGCTGCAGGACGCTGGCCTGACGCTGGCCGACGTGGACGGCTACTTCTGCGCCGGCGATGCGCCGGGGCTGGGCGCGGTCAACATGGTCGACTATCTCGGTCTCAAGGTGCGCCATGTCGACTCCACCGACACCGGCGGCTCCGCCTACCTGGTCCATGTCTCGCATGCGGCGCAGGCCATCGCGGCCGGCAAGTGCAACGTGGCCCTGATCACGCTGGCGGGGCGCCCGCGCTCGGAAGGCTCCAGCGGCACGCAGGCGCGCAACTGGGGCGCCAACCTGCCCGACGCGCCGTTCGAGAGCCCCTTCAGCCCGGTCACAGTCAACCTGTACGCGATGGCGGCCATGCGCCATATGCACGAGTACGGTACCACTGCCGAGCAGTTCGCCTGGGTCAAGGTGGCCGCGTCGCACCACGCGCAGCACAACCCCCATGCCATGCTGCGCGACGTGGTCACGGTCGAAGACGTGCTGAACTCGCCGATGATTTCCGATCCGCTGCACAAGCTCGACTGCTGCGTGGTATCGGACGGCGGCGGCGCACTGATCGTGGCGCGCCCGGAAATCGCCGCCACGCTGAAACGGCCCAAGGTGAAGATCCGCGGCGCCGGCGAGTACATCAAGGGCCAGCTCGGTGGCGAAGTCGACCTGAGCTGGTCCGGCGCGCGCTTCTCGGGCGCGACGGCATTTTCCGAGGCGGGCGTCACGCCGGCCGACATCAAGTACGCGTCGATCTACGACAGCTTCACCATCACCGTGCTGATGCAGCTGGAAGACCTGGGCTTCTGCAAGAAAGGCGAAGGCGGCAGGTTCGTCGCCGACGGCAACCTGATCTCGGGCGTCGGCAAGCTGCCCTTCAACACCGACGGCGGCGGCCTGTGCAACAACCACCCGGCCAACCGCGGCGGCATCACCAAGGTCATCGAGGCCGTGCGCCAGCTGCGCGGCGAAGCCCACCCGGCGGTGCAGGTCGCCAACTGCGACCTGGCGCTGGCGCAAGGCACCGGCGGCTACCTGGGCTCGCGCCACGGCAGCGCCACCCTGATCCTTGAACGTGAATAATGCGCGGGAGCAATGACATGACGACCCCACATACCCCCTTTGCCTACAAGGCACCGGACGAGCAGCCCGACAACCTTCCCTTCTGGCAGGCCGCGCGCGAAGGGCAATTGCTGGTCAAGGTCTGCGACGACTGCGGCAAGCCTCACTGGTATCCGCGCGTGCTGTGCCCGTTCTGCATGGGCACCACCTCATGGAAGCCAGCCAGCGGCCGCGGCACCATCTACAGCTTCAGCGTGACGCGCCGCGCCGGCCCCAATCCGTTCTGCATCGCCTACGTGAAGCTGGACGAAGGCGTGACCATGATGACCCATATCGTCGACTGCGACCTCGACACGGTGCGGATCGGACAGAAGGTACAGGTGAAGTTCTCGCCCAGCGATGGCGGCGCACCGGTACCGACGTTCACGCTGGCCTGAGGCCGGCTGCTGGATGGGCGATACCGCGCTCTGACGGCAACTGCAACATGACAGTAAAGACAACCATGACCCACAACTATCTGCCCGATGCAGGCGTCACCGCCGTCCCCGCGGGTCCGCTTGCGGTGGACGCCGCAGTGGCGCTCGGCGACGTGCCGCGCGTCTTCCATATGCCGCACACCACCCTGGCGGAGAACCTTGAGATCTCGGCCCGGCGCTTCCCCGACAAGGTCGCGGTCCAGTTCTACCACGGCGCCACCACCTATGCCGAACTGCTGGCGCAGGTGGAGCGCATGGCCGGCTACCTGCAGCAGGCATGCGGCGTGCGCCGCGGCGACCGCGTGGTGCTGCTCAGCCAGAACAGCCCGCAGTTCATCGTGGCCTACCACGCGATCCTGCGCGCCGATGCCGTGGTGGTGCCGGCCAACGCCATGCTGCTGGAAGACGAGCTGCGCCATATCGTCACCGACAGCGGCGCGGTGGCCGCGTTTGCCGCAAGCGAGCTGGTCGGCCAGGTGGCGCCGCTGGTCGGCACCACGCCGCTGCGCCACGTGATCGTGCATCACTATGGCGATGCCCTGCCCGCGCAGCCCGACGACGGACTCTCGATTCCGGACTGGGTGCAGCAGCGCTCGTCCGGCACGGCGTTGCCGGCCGGCGCGGTCCACTGGCAGCAGGCCATGGCCGCCGGCTCCACGCCATCGCCGCGCTCCGCAGGCCTGGACGACCTGTGCATGCTGCCCTACACCTCGGGCACCACCGGGGCGCCCAAGGCCTGCATGCACACGCACCGCACGGTGATGGTGTCGGTGGCGGGCTCGCAGCTGTGGCGGCGCTCGCACGCCGAATCGACCTTCCTGGCAGTGGCGCCGATGTTCCACCTGCTCGGGCTGCAGAACGGCGTCAACGCGCCGGTCTACATGGGCGGCACCATCGTGCTGCTGCCGCGCTGGGACCGGCGCACCGTGGCGCAGCTGGTGGCGCGCCATCGCGTCACGTTCTGGGCTGCGCCGCCGCCGATGCTGGTGGAGTTCTTCGCGCAGCCAGGTATCGAGTCATTCGACCTGAGCAGCCTGGCCTGCGTGGTCGGGGGCGGCGCGGCGGTGCCCGACAGTACCGCGCGGCTGATGAAGGAGCGCTACGGACTGCAGTTTGTCGAAGGCTACGGCCTGACCGAGACTGCCTCGTTCATCATCGCCAACCCGCTTGCCGCAGCGCGCTCCGGGCACCTGGGCGTGCCGACCTACGGCGTCGATGCGCGCGTCATCGATCCCGCCACGCTGACCGAAGTGCCGCGCGGCGAGGTCGGCGAGATCGTGGTGCACGGCGCGCAGGTGATGCTGGGCTACTGGAACCAGCCCGCGGCCAATGCCGAGAGCTTTATCACGATCGACGGCAAGCGCTTCTTCCGTACCGGCGACCTTGCCAGCGTCGATGCCGACGGCTACTTCGTCATGCGCGACCGCCTCAAGCGCATGGTCAACGCCTCGGGCTACAAGGTGTGGCCGGCCGAGGTGGAAGCGATCCTGCATACCCACCCTGCCATCCTGGAAGCCTGCGTGATCGCCGCGCGCGATCCGCACCGGGGCGAGACCGTGAAGGCGGTGATCGTGCGGCGTGACGGCGCCGGCGTTTCCGAGGAAGAGTTGCTGGCGTGGTGCCGCACCAGCATGGCGACCTACAAGGCGCCGCGCATCGTGCAGTTTGTCGAACGCCTGCCGCGCTCCGCCACCGGCAAGATCGCGTGGCGCGAACTGCAGGAGCAGGAGATGCAGGGAGCTCCGTTGCCGAACCACAAGGCCTAGTGTCCTGCTCCGCAGACAAAACGGCGCGCCGAGCTTCGTCGAAGTCGCGGGCGTGGTGCAGCCGGCACCGGCGCCGCGATTCCTCGGCACGCCTTCCGAGATCTCCGGCCCCGCGCCGGCGCGCGGCGAGCATGGCGCCGCCGCGCTGCGCGACTGGGGCTTCGATGCCGATGGCGTGGCACAGCTGCAGGCACAGGGCCTGGGGCTGATGGCAGAGCGCTAAGGCGCACACGCGCGGCAGGCGCCGCGCCGCTCCACCTGGCCGGCATCGTCCGGCCGCGTGTTTTTGCTCCGGCGGCCCCGTGCCGGAGCATTCTTTTCATGGCTGCCCCGCTGCGTGGCACCGCCACCTAGGGCAATCCCGCCCAGCCGATATGGGGGGCATGCAAGGTGCCGGGCATCCTATAACTTCCCACATGCAGCTTGCTGCGCAGTCTCCTACCCCCCTTCCCGAGGTATCACATCATGCGCATGAAGTCCCTGATCGCGATGGCAGCGATGGCGTGGAGCGCCGCCTGCGGTGCCCAGAGCTACCCGTCGCGTCCCATCACCGTTGTTGTCCCGGGCCCGCCCGGCGGCGCCACCGACACCGTGGCGCGCGCACTGGCCGAGGACATGGGCAAGCGTCTCGGGCAAACCATCATCGTCGACAACAAGCCCGGCGGCGCGGGCGTGATCGCGGTGCAGGCCATCACGCGCAGCGCGCCGGACGGCTACACCATCCTGCTCACCCACTCCTCGCCGCTGATCAACACGCCGCACCTGTACCGCAACGTGCCGTATGACGTGCGCCGGGACCTGGCCTTTGTCACCGAACTCTGCATCGCCAAGATCGTGCTGGCCGTGAACCGGGACGTGCCGGTAAAGAACGTGCAGCAGTTCCTCGACTGGGCCGCGAAGAACAAGGGCAAGGTCAGCTACGGCTCCTATGGCGTCGGCACCTTCCCGCACCTTGTCGGCGCGCACCTGAACCAGGTGCGCGGCCTGGACATGGCGCATGTGGCCTACAAGGGTGAAGCGCCAATGGCGCAGGACATGATCGCCGGCAATATCGCCTGGGCGATCGGCTCGATGAGCACGCTCGGCCCGCATATCAAGAGCGGCCGGCTTACCGCCCTCGCCGTGATGGGCGACAAGCGCATCAAGGAGCTGCCCGACGTACCGACCATGGCCGAGGCCGGGCTGAAGGAGCAGGAACTGCGCTCGCCCGCCTGGCTTGGCCTGTTCGCGCGCTCCGGCACGCCGGCGGCGGTGCTGTCGCGGCTGGAAGCGGAAGCGCGGGCGTCGGTCCAGTCGCCGACCATGCGCGCGCGGCTCGAGGCACTGGCCATGGATCCGGTGGGCAACTCGCCGGCGGAGTTCCGGCGCGAATTCGACGCGACCGAGCCCGTGGTCGCCCAGATGATCAAGGCCAGCGGCGCCACCGCGGAATAAGGCAAGCGCGCAGCCGGGTGGCCAGTGCGGTCAGCCCGGCCGCTGCAACGCGCTGCGCGCCACCAGGATCGCATCGTAGCGGCGCGACACATTGAGCTTGGCGTAGATCTGCCGCAGGTTCCACTTGACGGTGTCGACGCTCAGGTTGAGCACCAGCGCAATGCGCTTGTTCGACATCGACTGCTCAAGCAGCGCGAGGATCTCGCGCTCGCGCCCGCCCCCATCGGCAACCTCGTCCGGATCGGGCGGGGTTGGCTCCAGGAACAGGCCACGCGCGCACCACTGGCCAGCAGATATAAGGCGACGCCTTGTGACCGGGCACCCGGCAAACCCTCCCCCACCTGTTGCTGGTGGCCTGCGGGTGCTGCGCGCGTCTCACCCGGGCCACGCGGACAGCCGGCCAGGCGTGGCTTGGCCGCCGCGCCGCGTCTGCCAGTACAATCGCGACAACGTGCCGCCTTTGCCCGGCATCGCGCTGCCCCACCCGCATTTCCTCCGCATCTCACCTGCACCGTCCTGCCTCGCCCATGCCCCAGACGCCAGCCAATCCGCCAGCCGCCCCCCGCAGCCAGCCCGCCGCGCCAGTCTCGCAGCCGTCCCGGCCGGCGTCGCTGCGCAGCGCGGCGCGCGTGGTCGCGCGCGAGCGCCTGCTGGTGCAGTTGACCGAGGCACGGCGCCGGCGCTGCATCGTGCTGCAGGGCCCGGCCGGCTACGGCAAGACCGCGCTGCTGACCGCGTGGCGGCTGGACCTGCTCGCGCTCGGCTTCGACATGGCCGCGCTGACGCTGGAGCCGGCCGACAACGAGCGCCAGCGCTGGCTCGACCACCTGCTCGGCTGCCTGTCCGAGGTCAGCCCCGCGCTGACGCGCGAAGCCATGGTCCTGGCCGACCGCGGCACCGACGACGAAGCCGTCGAGCGCGCCATCATCGCGCTGGTGCGCGGCATTGCCGCCCACCCGCGCGACGTGACCCTGGTGCTCGACGACGTGCACCACCTGACGGCGCGCGTGCTGGAGCCGCTGCAGTGGCTGCTCGACTATGCCCCGGCCAATTTCCATGTGGTGCTGGCCTCGCGCGTGGCGCTGCCGCTGTCGCTCGGGCGCCTGCGCGACCAGGGCATGCTGCTGGAGCTGGACCAGCGCGACCTGCGCTTCACGCTGGCTGAATCGCAGCATTTCCTGCGCGCCCAGCTGGGCGACATCAGCCCGCGCGATGCGCGCATGCTGCACGAGCTGAC
Organism: Cupriavidus sp. FW305-26; assembly: GCF_058787975.1. NCBI lineage: Bacteria > Pseudomonadati > Pseudomonadota > Betaproteobacteria > Burkholderiales > Burkholderiaceae > Cupriavidus > Cupriavidus sp. FW305-26. Next base: position 2,158 of record NZ_JBYTAH010000008.1, on the reverse strand, counting down.
CGACGGCTGGGTGGCCGGCCTGCAGCTCTTTGCCGCGCACTGGAAGCGCAAGAAGGCCAACGCCAGCGGCCTCACCTTTGCCACCGGCTTCGTGCAGGCCAGCGTGCAGGATGCCGGCGCCTTCGCAGAATATTTCGAACGCGAGGTGCTGTCGCGCCTGGCGCCGGACGAAGCCGAGCTGCTGGTGCGCGCCGCCGCGTGCGAACGCTTCACCGCGTCGCTGTGCGAGGCCCTGGGCGAGCAGGCGCTGGGCGAAGGCGAGATCCTGGCGCTGCTGGCGCGGCTGGAACAGGAGAACCTCTTCATCACCCCGGCGCAGGGCCCCGAGCGCGAATCCTGGTACCGGCTGCATCCGCTGCTGCGCGAAACCCTGGCCCAGCGCTTCCGCTCGCGCAGCGAGGCCCAGCAGCGCGCCGTGCACGCGGCGGCCTGGCGCTGGTTCCGCGACCATCGCATGCTGGAAGAGGCCGTGCGCCATGCGGTGCTGGCCGGCGACGCCGACACCGCCGCCGACCTGGTGCAGCGCTATGCCGACACCCTGATCATGCGCGGCGAGGTGCGCAAGGCGCTCGGGCTGCTGCGCGCCATCCCCGCCTACCAGGTGCAGGCGCGCCCCGAACTGCGCCTGCTGGCACTGCGCACGCAGATGTTCTCGCGCGAGCTGGACGCGTGCGCCGCGGCCGCGGACCGGCTCGAGGCCGACATCCCGCCGGGCGACGCCTCGCTGCGCTACCGGCTCGCGCTGCTGCGCTTTTCCCTGGTGCTGCTGCAAGACGACAGCCAGGGCGCGCTGGCGCTGCTGCCGCAGATCGAGAACGTGCCCGCCGACATGCCGGCGCTGTTTATCGGCTCGCGCAACAACCTGCTGTCGTGGCTCTACATGCACCTGGGCGACTACGAGCGCGCCCGCCGCATCCAGACCGAGGCAGCGCCGCTGGTGATCGACGGCGTGCCGCTGCTGGGCACCGCCAGCGGCATGCTCAACGGGCGCTGCATGATCGGCTTCAGCCATGCGCTGGAAGGCAACATGATCCAGGCCGAGCGCGTCGCCCGCGACGTGCTGCGCGAAGTCGAGCAAGCGGGCCACGGCGGCGCCGAGCCGGAGTACTTTGCCGCGGCCCTGCTGGGCGAGGCGCTGTACGAGCAGAACGACCTGGAGGCTGCACGCCGGCTGCTGGAGGACCGCGTCGACGTGCTCGAGCGGGTCTCGATCCCGGACTCGGTGCTGCGGGTGCACACAGTGCTGGCAGCCGCGCACTGGATCTGTGGCCACCGGCTCGATGCCTTCGTGCAACTGGAGCGGCTGGAAGACTACGGCACCCAACTGCGCCTGGACCGGCTGGTCGCGCAGAGCCTGGCCAACCAGATCCGGCTGCACCTGGCCAGCGGCGACATTGCCGCCGCCGAGGCCACGCTGGCGCGCCTGGATGCCATTGCCGCACGCCATCGCAACGCGCCGCGCGGCTCGCTGGACGCCATCCACATGGTGACCGAGCGCGCCCACCTGCTGCTCAGCCTGGCGCATGACGACATGCGCGGGGCCGAGGCCCGCACCGCAGCGCTGATCGCGTACTGCGAGGCGCGCGGCTGGCAACGCCACGTGGCGCAGATGCACATGCTGGCGGCCGTGGTGGCATCGCGCCGCGGCGACGCCGAGGCGGCACGCACGCATGTGCTGGAAGGCTTGCGCCGCGGCCACCGGCTCGGGCTGATGCGCAGCGTGATCGATGCCTGCCCCGGCGCGCTCGGCCAGATCGTGCGCGTGGCCGCGGACACCACGCTGGACCCGGTGCTGGCCTTCTATGTCGAACGCCTGCAGGCCACCGTGCCGCCGCGCGCCGCGCAAGCCGGCGCAGCGGGCGGCGCGGCCGCGGCTGCCGCGCCCGCCGGCAGCCCGGCCCGGGCCGACGCGCGCCTCGAGGAACTGAGCGACCGCGAAGCCGATGTCGTGCGCCTGCTCGGCCAGGCCCTGCCCAACAAGAAGATTGCGCGCACCCTGGGCCTGTCGCCGGAGACGGTGAAATGGCACTTGCGCAACATCTTCCGCAAGCTGGGCGTGAGCAGCCGCGACGAGGCCGTGGCCCGCGTCCGCGACCGCGAGCTGGACCAGGCGCCGCCTGACGCGCCGCACTGACGGCGCAACCGCCCCCTCTCCCTC